>CAZAQH010000001.1:0-56183 GCA_964487395.1 uncultured Lachnospiraceae bacterium
ACGATTGGGGGTGCATATTTTCTTGTGTCATATATATAGTGGTTACGTTCATGGCTGCCACCAAAATAAAATCTGCCGGATATGTATAATTAGCTAAGGTACGTGCAATGCATACTTTTTTATCTTCAAGCGGTTGTCTCATAACTTCAATCGTGCTTCGTGAAAATTCCGGAAGTTCATCTAAAAAAAGAATTCCTCTGTGACTCAGGCTTAAAATACCGGGACTTGGAATTCGTCCTCCACCGGCAAGTGCCTGTTCAGAAATAGTGTGATGTGGATTTAAGAAGGGGCGCTTTGTAATAAGCGGCTGTCCTTTAGGAAGCATACCTGAGATGCTATAGATAGTTGTAACCTCCATGCTTTCTTCCCACGAAAGAGGCGGAAGAATTCCCGGAAGTCTTTTGGCAATCATGGTCTTTCCGCACCCCGGCGGTCCTGATATCAGTAAATGATGAAATCCTGCTGCCGCAACACATGCTGCTCTTTTCACTGTTTCCTGTCCATTGATATCTTTAAAATCAAGTTGTTCATTATCTGTATTATCATCAAACAGCTTCGATACATCAATTTGTTCCGGAACTGCTATTGTACTTTTTTCTGTCTCACTTGCATTTAGGTATTCCACCAACTGAACAAATGTATGAAAACCTATTATCTGTATACCTTGTATTACGGCACCTTCCAGTGCATTTTCTTTTGGGAGAATACATATCTTGATTCCTTCCTTAGAAGCCTTCGATACAATTGGCAGGACTCCCTTTACCGGTTTTATCTCTCCGTTTAACCCCAATTCTCCAATAAATAAAATGTCCTGAACATATTCTTGTGGAATATATCCTAAAGATACCAGCGTTGCAACCGCAATTGGCAAATCATATGCACTGCCTTCTTTTCGCACATCTGCAGGCGAGATATTCACGGTAACATGTACGGGTGGCAGTTTCATATCGCTATTTTTAAGTGCAACCCTGACTCGTTCTCTTGCTTCTCTCGTCTCCACACTTAGCATGCCGACCATATCAAAGCCCGGCATTCCCGGTGACGTATCAACCTCCACTTGAGCCACATAGCTCTCCATTCCATGAATTCCTCCTGTCCTTACACTTGCAAACATACTTCTCCTCCTTTTTCATTAATAAATTCTATCTAAAGTGTAGTTCCAAATGATATAATCTCGTTCGGCACGTTTGCACTGCTGCTCGCTGGTAGCAGTACGTAGGATGCCAAAATACGGCATCCAAGTACTGACCGCTCACAAGCACCTCACTTAGATTATATTCATTTGGGTAATAAAATTGAAATCAACTGGCGAGTTGCCATAAGAGCCGGAGACAGAAGACTCTGTCTCCGGATAAAAAACTTAAGTGAATTAGATTAAAAAAGTCTGTTGGCCATGTTATCAGGGTCAACTGCGAACTGAATAGCTGTTTCTTTTGTAACAGTGTTGTCAAAATATAACTGCTGAATGGAATCATCCATGGTAATCATGCCCATCTTACGGTTCGTCTGCATAACAGAAGTTAACTGATGTGATTTACCTTCACGAATCAGGTTACGAACTGCATTGGTTGTGTGCATTACTTCGAATGCTGCAACACGGCCTTTTCCATCTGCTGTCGGTAATAACTGCTGCGAAATAACTGCTTCTAATACATTGGCTAACTGTACACGAATCTGTTGTTGCTGATGTGGTGGGAATACGTCAATAACACGGTCAACGGTACTCGCTGCTCCAATTGTATGTAAAGTAGAAAGAACGAGATGTCCTGTCTCGGCTGCTGTAATTGCAACGGAAATAGTCTCAAAATCACGCATCTCTCCTACCAGAATAACATCCGGATCTTCACGAAGTGCTGCACGAAGCGCATTGGCATATGTCTGTGAATCCAGTCCGATTTCTCTCTGGTTAACAATTGACATATCATGACGGTGCAGGTACTCAATTGGGTCCTCTAAGGTGATAACATGTGCATCACGATTATGGTTTATTTTATCAATAATAGCAGCCAGTGTAGTGGATTTACCACTTCCGGTAGGTCCTGTTACCAGAACAAGTCCTCTTTTACGATTATATAAATCAACAACTGATTCCGGTACACCTAACTTTTCAGGTGAAGGAATTTCTGAACTTACCAAACGAAGTGCCATTGCGATTGTACCTCTTTGCTTATAAGCATTGACACGATAACGTCCTAAGTCCGGAATCGAATAAGAAAAATCGTACTCTCCTTTTTCTTCAAAGTGCTTTTTCTGAACATCATTCATAATACTGTCTAATACAGCTGCGGTATCTGCCGGAAGCATACGTTCAAATGGCATGGCGATAAGTCTGCCATTTACCCTCATCTTCGGTGGAATTCCTACCGTAATATGTACGTCTGATGCTTGATTTTCCCATGCAATCTTGAGCATTTCTTCAATTGTTGCCATATTTTAATCCCCCATTTATTCATTTGTAAAAAAGCATAACCCAAAATTTATTTTATCACGTTTTTTCTCTCTTAACTACAATATTTTTAATATCCTACAATTTTATTTTCAAACGTCAAAAAAACTGGGAAAGGCACTTTCATTGTCCGTATCTCATAGAATATAGAAATTGACTTTGGAGGCTCCTTTATTGAAAACCTTTCAACAACTCTTAGGGAAAGAAGCAGAAGAGACTTTTTTAAATATGCTTCTAAACGGAACCAGCGAGGAGTCAGAAGAAGCCAAACGGATTTTGATTGAGCGAAATCTAAGGCTGGTTGCCCATATAGCAAAAAAATATCAAAATACAAATGTAGATATGGAAGATTTAATCTCTATTGGTACGATTGGATTAATCAAAGCCGTTATCTCTTATGATGTTTCAAAAAATTCCAAACTGGCCACTTACGCTGCCAGATGCATTGACAATGAAATCAGCCTGTTAGACATCATCGAGCAGGAGCAGCCTGATATTATAGACCGCATGGAAACTACCCAAAACATTCGTAAGCTTAATTCAATTATGAAAAAAGTCCTAACCGAACGTGAGATTGAAATTCTCACTCTGCGTTATGGATTAAAGGACGGTGAGGAAATTACACAAAGAGAAATCGGTCGTATGCTTGGAATCTCCAGAAGTTATATTTCCCGTATAGAAAAAAAGGCTCTTGAAAAATTAAAAGCAGAATTTGAACGTGCTTAATGCTCACTCGTCTTGTAAAAATTGCTCCATAACGTAATTACTGATATCAATTCCTCTTTTTGTCAGCCGAAGATAATCGCCTCTTTTGCACAGTAGTTTTTCTTCTGTTAGCTTTTGTATTACATTTCCGTATATCTCTTCCATACTCTTGCCAAACTGCTGTGTAAACTGTGCGATGCTAACACCCCTCATCAATCGTAAACCTACGAACATATACTCTTCCTGTTTATCCTTATCCGTAAGAATCTGTCTATCTGTTTTTAATGCATTGCAGGTTTCTTTTTCTAAAGGGTCTTCCATGATTTTAATATATTCTTCCGTACTGTCTATATTACGATACCGCTCTCCTTCAAAATAAGACGCTGCTCCACATCCAAATCCTACATAATCTTTTAAAGACCAGTATGTTAGATTATGTCTGCATTCATATCCTTTTTTAGCATAGTTGGATATTTCATATCGATGGTATCCGGCTTTTTTTAACAGATTTTCTGTATCGTAATACATTGTCCGCTCGTCTTCTTCATTTGGTAATGGACAAAATTTCATAATATTTTTACTGTTCCCATACCGCTCAAAAAAAGGCGTTCCTTCTTCAATGATTAAACTGTATGCAGAGATATGTTCCGGTTGTAATTCCATTACCTTTGTAAGTGTGTTGCGATAGGACTCAACACTCTGTCCCGGAAGTGCCGACATAATATCTACATTAATATTAGTAAATCCACAATTTCTCGCCTGTGTATATGTCTCTAAGAACTGCTCATACGTATGAATTCGTCCAAGTTCAAGTAACTCCTTATTATCAGCAGACTGCAGTCCAATACTCAGTCGGTTAATTCCTGCCTCTCTCCATTTTTTTATTTTTTCATAAGTTGCACTACCCGGATTACATTCCATGGAAATTTCCATACCAGACGCACAATGATAAAAAATCTGTATCTGGTTTAAAATAGACTTTATCTGCACAGCCGGTAAAATAGATGGAGTTCCACCTCCAATAAAAATCGTGGTTACAATATAATCTGAATAACGAAATGCTTCCTTTTTGATTTCATTTAATAATGCCTTTATATACGCATTCCTCACAGGCGTCGCAGCGGACGCCGAAAGGAAGTCGCAATAAAGGCATTTTCTTGTACAGAAAGGAATATGAATATAGATGCTTATTTCTTTTTGATTAATCTTCATCCAGTTTCAATACACTCATGAATGCTTTTTGTGGAATTTCTACATTGCCCACCTGACGCATTCTCTTCTTTCCTTCTTTTTGTTTTTCCAAAAGTTTTTTCTTTCTGGTAATGTCGCCACCATAACACTTGGCAAGAACATCCTTGCGCATGGCTTTTACAGTTTCTCTGGCAATTACTTTGCCTCCTACTGCTGCCTGAATCGGTATTTCAAAAAGCTGTCGTGGAATTTCGTCTTTTAATTTCTCACACATTTTTCTGGCACGTTCATATGCACTTTCTTTGTGAATAATAAAGGACAGGGCATCAACCTCTTCTTTGTTAATCAGAATGTCAAGTTTGACAAGTTCAGAACGTTCATAGCCTTTTAATTCATAATCAAAAGAGGCATAGCCTTTGGAACGTGATTTTAATGCATCAAAGAAATCGTAAATAATCTCATTTAATGGCAGTTCATATTTAAGGAGTACTCTTGTTTCTTCCATGTATTCCATACCCAGATGGCGTCCTCGTCTCTCCTGACATAGGCCCATAATGGCACCAATAAATTCTGTTGTAACCATAATCTCTGCTGTTACAATCGGTTCTTCCATATATTCGATTAAAGACGGATCCGGAAGATTGGATGGATTCGTAAGTTCAATTACATCTCCATTTGTCTTATGTACTTTATAAATAACACCGGGAGCTGTAGTTACAAGGTCTAAGTTATATTCTCTTTCTAATCTCTCTTGAATAATCTCTAAATGAAGCAGTCCCAAAAAACCACAACGGAAGCCAAATCCAAGTGCAATGGAAGTCTCCGGCTCGTAATGGAGTGAAGCATCATTTAGCTGAAGTTTTTCAAGTGCATCACGTAAATCCGGGTATTTGGCACCATCTGCCGGATACAGACCACAATACACCATGGAATTTACTTTTTTATATCCGGGTAATGGGCTCTCACATGGGTTGTCCGCATCTGTCACAGTATCACCCACTGCGGTATCTTTTACATTTTTAATGGATGCGGTTAGGTAGCCTACCATCCCGGCTGATATCTCTTCACAGGGAATAAATTGGCCTGCACCAAAATATCCAACTTCTACTACCTCTGCAATGGCACCGGTAGCCATCATTTTTACTCTTGTGCCTTTTTTTACACAGCCTTCCATGACACGGCAAAATACGATTACGCCGCGGTAAGAATCATAAAGGGAATCAAAAATAAGTGCCTGCAGGGGTGCCTCCGGGTTGCCTTTTGGGGGTGGAATCTTTTTCACAATCTGTTCTAATACTTCTTCGATTCCAATTCCATTTTTGGCACTGATTAATGGTGCATCCTGTGCTTCTATTCCAATAACATCTTCAATTTCTTCAATTACTCTCTCAGGTTCCGCACTAGGCAGGTCGATTTTATTAATAACCGGAAATACATCCAGGTTATGATCGAGCGCCAGATAAACATTGGCTAACGTCTGCGCTTCAATTCCCTGTGCTGCATCTACAATTAAAATAGCTCCGTCACAAGCTGCAAGTGCACGTGATACCTCATAGTTAAAATCCACATGACCGGGAGTATCAATTAAGTTAAAGACATATTCCTCTCCGTCCTGTGCTTTATACACCGTACGAACCGTCTGTGCCTTAATGGTAATTCCTCGCTCACGTTCAATATCCATGTTGTCTAATATCTGTTCCTGCATTTCGCGGGATGTTAAAAGTCCTGTTTTTTCTATAATACGGTCTGCAAGCGTTGATTTGCCATGATCAATATGGGCAACGATACAGAAATTCCTTATTTTCGACTGATCTATATGAGACATAGTTATCTCCATTCTTCACATTTTCTTCCTTTGCCTAGTATAGCAAAGCAAAATCTAGCGGTCAACACCCGAAAGTTGCTTATCAAGTACATCTGCAAGTATGGGAAGGGCATTCCAAATTTCTTCTCTGGTGTTAGTCTGTGCACCTAATTCAACTAAAAGTGTTTTTGGACGAAGATGCATATTATAACGGTATCCCTTCAAATAAATTCTTCTTGTAACCCCTGGATAGTATTCATTACAAAGTACCTGCATTTGGAATGAAAATGCCAGATTTTCCTGTATGTAAGGATTTTTAAGATAATCAATTTCTCCCTGTTTATTCGTATAGCTTAAGCCATTAAAGAACATAAACTTAGCTGTTTTTTTACCATCAATCTCTGTGACCAGTTTTGTCCCTTCTCTTGCTGCATCTCTATGCAGGTCAATGACGACTTCAATTGATTTTTGTTCTTCCAATAGCTTTTCAATTTCCGGCAGGGCATAGGAATAAGCATAATCTCTCGTTTCAACATCATATTCACCGGTATGATGAATCACATTATATCCGTATTCTTCCTGTAAAATTTCTGAGAGTTTTTCTCCTGCGCCCATAATAGTTGTAGCAGGATCACCTGGCACGGAGTCAACAAAGCCTTCCTGTGAGTGTGTATGGTAAATCAGTATCTGTGGTTTTGTATTATCCTGCTTCAATGTCATATCCGGACTTAACAGATTTTGAAGGCTGATTCTATTTCCTTTTACACTTGTCGTAGAATCAATGGCATAAAAATCTTCTATTAACGTTTCACCGGATGCATAATAATCCCACTGATATTCCTGTTTTTTTTCAAATGCTCTTGCAAATTCAGTGTTCATATCCGTTTTATCTGTATCTGCTTTTTGTTCCTGATTTTCTTTTGCAAGCTGTGTCATTGCATCTCTGTGATTGCCAACACCGGACCCCGTGTGTATTCCGGTATTGGTAATCTGTATGGTACGATTCAGTCTTTTTGTGCTTCTGGCTGCAAGTGCATCGATGACTACCACTACGTCAGGTGATGTCTCCTCTACAATTCCCTTTACAATTTCCGCACTTTCCATACCTGTTTTTCCCATTACACCCGGAATAATTGCACTGATTTTATTTACTTTTTCTTTTTCATATGCTGCTTTTCCAAACTGGATAATCATATGTCTGGTAATCAACAGATTATTCACTACTTCCGGTCCAAGTGCATCCGCAGTAACATCTATATTACCAAGTCCCACTACCAGAATGGACTTTTCGTTTTCCGAATCCGGTATAATCGCACGTATTTGGTCTGCAATAACATGTGACACTTCCCTATGATATCCTTCATCCGGATCCATAAGTCCCTGTGCCTCAAGTGTTATATAAGTTCCAATTGGCTTTCCCATAGCTTTTGCCCCATTTTTGGAGGTTATCATAACCTTGGTAATATGGATGTCACTTTCCTCGACTTCATATTCCTCTGCTATGACTCCACGTACATCTCCATCTGCTTCTTCAATGAATTCCCGTGCTTCTAATGCAAGATCTGTTCTTCCCTAAAAGTAAGCCATATTTATCCGTCCTCTCCAATTGAATATAATATCTTATGCATCTTTATGTTATTTTCTACAATAAAGGTAAAAATATGTATGTTTCCTTTGAAATAGGTATTGACAATATTTTGCTAATGCCATAAAATAATAGACGCGTGTTTACATCGAATCGTCCGTGTCCGGCTTTGATGTATCACTTACCAGAAACATATAATTTTGATTATTTTTAGGAGGTGTAGATCTTGGCTAATATCAAATCCGCAAAAAAGAGAATTTTAGTAAGCAGAGCTAACGCAGAAAGAAATAAAGCTATCAAATCAGGTGTTAAAACTTCTATCAAAAAAGTTTACGCTGCAATTGAAGCTAATGACAAAGAAGCTGCAAAAGCTGCTTTATTAGAAGCTACTGCAACAATTGATAAGGCAACATCTAAAGGAGTTTATCATAAAAATACTTCTTCCAGAAAAGTTTCCCGTCTTTCAGTTGCTGTCAACAAAATGGCTTAATAAATTATGAACTGCTAAATCCCAGCGCCGTCAGCTGGGATTTTTTTATTTAGACAATAAGTAAAGGCAATCCAATGGATTGCCTTTTTGTTGAATAAAATATTATCTACTGTGTCCACCGCCACCATGGGAACCTCCACTTGAAGAGGTATGATGACCGCCGCCACCGCCACCACCGCCGCCGCTTCCGCCGCTGCTTGTTTCAATACGGCGTTTAGTAACGTTCTTATAGAGGAAATTATCCTCTTTTCTTTTCATGGTAGGACGTCCTCCTGCTACGTATGTTGTCTCATTTACCGTAACCTTACCTTTTCTCCAGGACAAATTAGCAATTAAAAATATCACTGCTACAATCAATGCTAATAAAAAGATGAAAAATGGGTGTATCAAATCAGCGATAGAGCCTGAAGTATCTTCCATATCCCGTGCATACAAATCTACAAAGCATTTATACGCAAAATATGGATTGGTATCTACAGTTGCAAGACTCGCATTAAGCGTTGTATCAATCATTTCACTGGAATATGCATCTTCTATTTTTCCGGTTGTACACATCCATGAGTACACATGTCCATCTGCTTCTCTATACCAGTTATCTAATAATAGGACTCCATCTCCATTGGCTTTGTTATATCCGAATTTATGCTCCTCATAAAAATTGTCTGCATATACCATAACACATTTATCTGTAGAAACGCGTCCTATCTTATCCTCATACTGCGCTGCATAATCCACTAATGATTCGTTAAGAGTGACAATTACGATATCACTTTCTGTTTTCAATTCTGTTTTGGCGATTACTTCTCTTAAACTATTCTCTTCTTCATCTGTCAGGACATCCGCATAATCAAATACACGTTCAGTTGTTGTACATTCTTGATTACTGCGTGCTTTTGGTTCATTTACAATCGCGGATACAACAGATACAATAACTGCCATCACGAAAAGAGCAAGTGTGATAATAAATGGAATTCTAAAAAAACGAAGGTATTGTTTCATATCACATTCCTCCTATGATTATTTTTACAAATAACGCCATCAACATGGTTATTGCAAATGTAGTCAACGTATATGCCCAAACACGTTTGGCAGAAATCGGTGTCTTACCAATTACTTTACCCGTCTGTCCATTTACATGGAATTTGTAATTGATACCCTGATATTGAAAAATATAAACCCACACCGGAAGTAATGCATAATGATATCCCTTATCCGTAATGGAAATATCTTCACTTGTTCCACGAAGTGTGCTATAGCCTTTTAAAGAATCATGCAGCAGCATCTTAGAGTCTTTCTGGGCTTTTTCTTTGGCACGGCTTTGTAAATCTGCTGCCGGTTCATTGTATTTTTCGCCTTCAAAACCGGACATATATTTTTCTTCAAAATTAAGCAATGCCTGATATTCATATGGCTCCATTAAGTCCATAATAGAATCATCCATACGCTTTGAAGCATCTACCGGTATCTTGTCAAAATCAACATCCATTTCTCTTATAACATCATAGTAAGAGGTTTCCGTATATTCTGTATTGCCACTGGTCCAGGAGCGAACCTTTGTACCTTTTCCACTGTAAGATATATCCGAATGGAAATCATACATAAAAAATGGGACATATGTACCTTCCATGGCTTCAATACTTGCCTGTGATAAGAATCCGGATGGTGTAAATACTCTCTTTTTAAATTCTTTATTTAGTATCTCAACTGCTTTTTGTTTACCAAATTTAAATGGCAGAATCAGGTTCGGTTGATATTCTCCCTGAACTCTTTCGTCTAAAATGATGTAACTGCCACAGTTGGGACATCTTAGAGCGGAGGCAAAATCTCCCGCTGTAATTGGAGCGCCACAATTGGCACATTCCGTCAAAGATGAACTATTCATTTTTTCTTCTGAGTCAATGCTATCACATTGTGGGCAGCAAAGTGTACCTTTTTCTGGGTTGTATACGGTATTACCACCACAGTTTTTACATTTGAATATCACGCTTTTCCCTCCCTTTTACATTCTCTCAGGTGCGCTAAATCCTAACAAATCAATACTTGTTTCCAATATATCTCTGCAAAGAATCAAAAGTGCAATATAGGCTGCTTTTGTATTCTCATCTTCTTCTGCAATAATCTTTGTCTCATGATAGAAGCTGTTAAATGCATTTGCAAGATTATAAATATATGCACATATTTTATGTGGTGCTATTTCTTCATATGCAGTTTCAATCGTTGCATTGAATTTGGTTATTTCAAGCATAAGATTTTTTTCCTGCTCGCTATGTGGCTCCTGCAGGGAAACGTTTTGAATATCTCCACCCATATCTTTATATTTTGCTAAAATGGATTTTATTCTTACAATCGTATATAAAAGATAAGGACCGGTATCGCCTTCAAAGGAAGTAAAGCGGTCAATATCAAATACATAATCTTTCGATGCCTGATTGGATAAATCGCCATATTTAACAGCAGAAAGGCCTACAATTTTTGCTGTTTCTCTAGCTTCTTTTTCCTCTACCTCTCGGTTATCGGTAATCTTTTTATACATTTCTTCATTAATTTCAGTAATCAGTTTTTCAAGACGCATAACACCGCCTTCTCTTGTTTTGAAAGGCTTGCCGTCTTTTCCATTCATGGTACCAAAGCCTAAGAATTTAAGGCTGGTATCCGCATCCACAAGTTTTGTTTTTCTTGCACAGCGAAATACCTGCTCAAAATAAAGATCCTGACGTTTATCAACTACATAAATAATTTCATCCGGATGGTATTCCTTCATACGCTCCATGATAGTCGCTAAATCTGTTGTATTATACAAAGAAGCTCCGTCTGATTTTAATATCATACAAGGAGGAATTTCTTTGGTGTCGGTATCTTCCTTCACATCAACAACTAAGGCTCCGTCACTTAAATGAGCGTATCCGCCATTTTTCAGATATTCAACCATTCCGGGAATTAAGTCGTGTACATCACTTTCCCCTTTCCAAAGGTCAAAATCTACATTCAAATTTGCATAGTTTTTCTTTAAATCCGTAACGGATACCTTAATAATATGATTCCAGAGTGCACGGTAACCTCTTACACCTGACTGCAATTTAAAAGTGGCATCCATAGCTTTTTCTTTATATGCAGGGTCTTCCTTGGATTTACCGGATGCTGTCGGATAAATTTCTTCCAGTTCGGAAATCGTAAATGGTGCATCAGCCGGATATTCTCCTGTAAAAGTGTCATCAAAATAAACAAGCTTTGGATTACGCTCTTTAAGTTCTGTAATGATAAGACCCATCTGTAAGCCCCAGTCACCCAAATGAATATCTCCGATTACTTCATGTCCTGCGTATCTTGCAATTCTTTTAATGCTCTCTCCAATAATAGCCGAGCGTAAATGTCCAACATGAAGTGGCTTGGCTACGTTTGGTCCGCCATAATCAATCATAATTTTTTTCTTTTTTTCAGGCGCATCCAATCCGTATTTCTCATCTGCTGCCATTTCTTTTAAATATTTACTAAGAAAACTTTTTTTCATATTCATATTTAAAAAGCCTGGAGCTACAGCCTGAACGGATTCAAACACATCACTTTCCCGAAGCAGGGCGGCAATTTCGCCTGCAATCATAATCGGGGCTTTATGGTGCAACTTCGCAAGTGCCATCGCACCATTGCATTGAAATTCACATAAATCAGGACGATTTGAAATGGATACTTTTCCCATTTTTCTCTTATATCCGGCCTGTTCAAAGGTATTTTCCATTTGTTCTGATAATAAATCCAGTATTTTTTTCATATCATAATCTCCATTTTACTTAAGCTTTGAAAATGCACAGCCACAGTAGTTCTGACGATACAATCCATATTGTTTTGACAGTTCTATAGAACGCAGATATCCATCATTTTTCTTAAAGTCACATGGTAAAAAAGCAATGCCTTCTTCCTCTGCTATTTTCTGTCCGATTTCATTTATTTTTTCTGCATTCTTAAGCGGACTGATGGTTAGTGTCGTTGTAAAATAATCTATTCCACATTTTTTTGCCTGCTTTGCGGTCTCTCTTAATCTGAGCTCATAACAGATAAAACAACGTTCACAGCCTTCTTTACACTGTTCGAATCCTTGCACTGCCGCAAAAAAATGTGACGGACAATACTCTCCCTGTGTAAAACGAATAGAATAGCTGCTTTCTTTATTATAAAGTTCAATCAGCCGTTTCTGTTCTTCTATTCTTTTATCATATTCTTCATGACTTACAATATTAGGATTAAAATAAAAGACGGTAAGGTCAAAATACTCTCTTAAGTATTCCATACAATAACTGCTGCAAGGTGCACAACAGCTATGCAAAAAAACCTTTTTACGCGTTCCATTTAAATCCTCAATAATGACTTCAAGTTCTTTTTGATAATTGTGTTTGGGGTTATTCACTTACATTCCTCTTCTATCGACCTTTGCGATATCTACCAAATGAAGTTCCTTGCTGTTTTTTGCATGTTCCATACTGGTTACAAGTGCTCTTGCTGTATCAAGAGAAGTCAGACAGTTTACACCTGTCTCGATAGCCGTTCTTCTGATTAAGAAACCATCTCTTGTTTTATCACGTCCCTGTGTTGGAGTATCAATAACAAGGTCTATCTTATGACCGAGGATTAAATCCATAACAGTAGGTGATTCCTGAGAAATTTTATTTACTTTTCTAGCCTTTACACCTGCATCTTTTAATGCAGCTGCGGTACTTCTGGTTGCATAAATCGTATAGCCTAATGCTTCAAAGCGTCTTGCAATATCGATGGATTCTCCCTTATCAGCATCTTTTACGGTGATAATCATCTGTTTATATTTTGGCAGATGATAACCTGCACCCCAAAATGCTTTATATAGTGCTTCGTTAAAATCAGCACCAATACCAAGGCATTCACCAGTTGATTTCATTTCAGGACCAAGGCTTATTTCTGCACCACGTATCTTTTCAAATGAAAATACCGGCATTTTGATTGCCACATAATCTGCTTCTTTTTGTAAGCCAGGCTCAAAGCCAAGTTCTCTGATGGTCTTTCCAATAATAACCTCTGTTGCCAGGTCTACAATTGGGATTCCCGTTACTTTACTGATATAAGGAACCGTTCTTGAAGAACGCGGATTGACTTCGATTACATATACTTCATCGCCTACTGCAATAAACTGTATATTAATTAATCCGATTACATGTAAGGATCTTGCAAGCTTTGCTGTATAATCTGCAATGGTATCTTTTACTTTCTGAGACAAAGTCTGAGCCGGATAAACAGAAATACTGTCTCCCGAATGAACACCTGCGCGCTCAATATGCTCCATAATACCGGGAATCAGAATGTCGTTACCATCACATACTGCATCTACTTCTACTTCTTTTCCCACTAGGTATTTATCAACTAAAATCGGATGATCCTGTGCAATACGATTGATAATTTCCATGAATTCTTCTACTTCGGAATCGGAAATCGCAATCTGCATACCCTGTCCTCCTAATACATAGGAAGGACGAACAAGTACCGGATATCCTAATTTATTTGCCACTTTTTTGGCTTCTTCTGCAGTATAAACAGTTCCGCCCGAAGGTCTTGGAATACCACACTGCTCTAAAATTTCATCAAATAATTCTCTATCTTCTGCTGCATCTACATTTTCTGCACTGGTTCCAAGAATTGGAACGCCCATTTTCATAAGAGACTCTGTCAGTTTAATTGCTGTCTGTCCACCGAACTGTACGACTGCTCCGTCAGGTTTTTCAATATCGACAATATTTTTTACATCTTCCGGTGTCAATGGTTCAAAGTACAATTTATCTGCAATATCAAAGTCAGTACTTACTGTCTCAGGGTTGTTATTGACAATAATGGTTTCGTATCCCGCTTTGGAAAAAGCCCATGTTGCATGAACAGAACAATAATCAAACTCGATTCCCTGTCCGATACGGATTGGACCGGAACCTAAAACCAATACTTTTTTATGAGGCTTTGTTAAAATAGCTTCATCTTCGCCTCCAAATACGGAATAATAATAAGGAGTTGATGCTGCAAATTCCGCTGCACAGGTATCTACCATTTTAAAGGATGCCTTAATCTCATATTTCTGTCTTAACGCATAAATATCTTCTTCTTTTTTGCCGGAAAGTCTTGCAATAACCGTATCCGGAAACTCAATACGTTTGGCCTCCCATAATAATTCTTTTGTAAGATTTTCTTTTTCAAGACGTTCTTCCATTGTGACTAATATCGCAAGTTTATCAATAAACCAGACATCAATCATCGTGATGGCATGAATGGTGTCGTAATCAACACCTTTTCTAAGTGCTTCTGCAATCACATAAATTCTCTGGTCATCTACAATTTTCATTCTGTCTTTTAACTGCTCGACAGAAAGATTGGTAAAATCATAGCTTCTTAAGCAGTCAACATGCTGCTCTAAGGAACGAAGTGCTTTCATAAGAGCACCTTCAAAATTATCACAGATACTCATAACCTCACCGGTTGCTTTCATCTGTGTGGTAAGTGTTCTTTTTGCGGTAATGAATTTATCAAAAGGAAGACGAGGCAGTTTGACAACACAGTAGTCGAGTGTTGGCTCAAAACTGGCATAGGTCTTGCCTGTGATGGCATTTTTAATCTCATCTAGGGTATATCCCAGTGCAATCTTTGCAGCAACTTTGGCAATCGGATAACCGGTTGCTTTGGATGCAAGTGCAGAGGAACGGCTTACACGAGGGTTTACTTCTATAACACAGTATTCAAAACTCGTTGGATGAAGTGCAAACTGTACATTACATCCACCTGTAATCTGAAGTTCATTGATGATATTCAGTGCAGAGCTTCTAAGCATCTGATATTCTTTATCGCTTAAGGTCTGAGAAGGTGCTACTACAATACTGTCACCGGTATGTACGCCAACCGGGTCAATATTTTCCATATTACAAACGGTGATACAGTTATCTGCACCATCACGCATTACTTCGTATTCAATTTCTTTCCAGCCTGCGATGCATCGCTCTACCAAAACCTGTCCTACACGGGAAAGTCGTAATCCATTTTCCAGTATTTCTTCTAATTCCAAACGGGTATTTGCAATTCCACCGCCACTTCCGCCTAAGGTGTAAGCCGGACGAAGAACAACAGGGTAGCCAATTTTATCTGCAAATTCAACACCATCTTCAATATTTTCCACAACAAGAGAAGGTGCACATGGCTCACCAATTTTTTCCATGGTGGTCTTAAATTCCAGACGGTCTTCTGCCTTTTTAATAGTCTGTGAAGTCGTTCCTAAAAGTTTGACATTGTTTTCTTTTAAAAATCCGGACTCATCTAACTCCATAGCCAGGTTAAGTGCAGCCTGTCCACCAAGGGTTGGAAGCACACTATCCGGTCTTTCTTTTAAAATAATCTGTTCTACAACTTCTAATGTTAACGGCTCAATATAAACCATATCTGCAATATCTTTATCTGTCATAATGGTAGCCGGATTGGAATTAACCAGAACTACTTCCATTCCTTCTTCTTTTAAGGAACGGCATGCCTGTGTACCAGCATAATCAAATTCAGCTGCCTGTCCGATTACGATAGGACCAGAGCCGATTACAAGTACTTTTTTAACATTCGGATTCTTAGGCATTCTTTTGTCCCCCATTCTTTTCATTCATCATATCAATAAACCGATCGAACAAATAACCGGAATCCTGTGGTCCGGGGCAAGCCTCCGGATGAAACTGAACGGTAAAAATGTTCTTTCCTGTATATTTAAGACCTTCATTTGTACCATCATTTACGTTAATAAATGCAGGTACTGCTACCGAGCTGTCAAGATTTGCGGTATCTACTACATAACCGTGGTTCTGTGAAGATATATAAACTTTTCCGGTTGCTAAGTCTTTTACCGGATGATTACCACCTCTATGTCCATATTTTAAACGGTGTGTATCAGCTCCCGTTGCAAGTGCCATCAACTGATGACCGAGACAGATTGCAAAAATCGGAATATCTGTATTATATAATTTTTTAATTTCCTCAATAATACCCTGGCATTCTTTTGGATCACCAGGTCCGTTACTAAGCATAATCCCATCCGGAGTATCTGCAATAATATCTGCTGCTTTTGTTCCTGCCGGATATACCGTCACTTTGCAGCCTCTTGCTGCCAGGGATGAAGCAATATTTCTTTTTGCTCCAAAGTCCATCAGTGCGACCTTTTTTCCTGTTCCGTTTAAGCTTCTTACCATGGAAGGTTTCTTTTCTTTTATTCCTTGTGCATAATTATCCACATTGAAAAAGGCACTTCCTGCAATTGGTCCATTATCTGAAAGTGTAGCGGACGGTGTTACATTATATGGTTTATCACAGGTTACTTTTTCTACTACTTTTCCTGTGGTATATTCTTTTAATTTAGGAATGATAGTCTTTAAATCGTAATTCTCATTTGTAGTAATCATTCCGTTCATTGTACCTTTTTCACGTAATATTTTGGTAAGTGATCTGGTGTCGATTCCAGCGATTCCTGGAATTCTTTGTTCTTCTAAAAATTCCTGTATGGTCATATCACATCTGAAATTACTTGGTACTCTTGAAAGTTCTTTTACGATAAAGCCATCCGGCCATGCCTGTCTTGATTCCATGTCTTCTCTGCATACCCCGTAGTTGCCAATAAGTGGATAAGTCATGCAGACTGCCTGTCCTGCATAAGATGGGTCTGTTAATACTTCTAAGTAGCCTGCCATAGAGGTATTGAATACAATCTCACTTATAATTTCCTTATCTACTCCTATGTGAATTCCTTCAAATACCGTTCCATCTTCTAAGATCAAAAACGCTTTCATCCTGGCTCCTCCTGCTTCTCGTAAACATATTCTGATAAAGTATAGCATAACTGTTTTTTGGGTTCAATGACATTCGTAAAAAAGTCCTTATCAAATTAATGATAAGGACTTCATATTATTTATCTTTTTTGTTATTAACTTTTGCCACCATTGTCATACAAATGATGAAAACAATGATGTAAAGAATTAAGGTAACATATAACACAGCCTGATAACCGGTTGGATTAACCTTAATGATTTCGGATGTACCATCCGCTAATGTATGTACAAGTTCCTGTTCCTCACCAAATTTCTTAACGATGAAGGAAGCTAACTGATTACCGGAAAGTCCGGCAAAAGCCCAAGCGGAAAGTGTAATACCATGAATAGCACTGATGTTATTCATTCCGTAGTGATCGGATAATAAGGTTGGTACGTTACTGAATCCACCGCCGTATCCTGCGTTTACTGCAAAGAGTAAAATAAGTACTAATATAACAAATACAGTATTGGCACCCATATTAGAAATACCCTGTGTAACAATAACAAGACCGGTTGCTACTATAGACATAATGAAAATGATTTTGTAGATTGTATTACGGTCTTTCATGGAATCTGCCCATGCAGAAAATCCCAAACGTCCTGCCGCATTAAATACTGCTGTTACAGAAGATAATACACCAACAACTCCTACAAGACCGATACATTTGATAATCATTTTTTCCTGTGAAATAAGTGCAAGTCCACATGTAATATTAATATAGAACATTAACCAGATACCAATGAAGGTGATTGGTTTTTGTTTGATAACATCGAATGTCTTGGACTTTTTCTCTGCTGATTTTTCTTCATGCCATCCAGCCGGTTTTTTCAGTAATAAATGTCCAATGAACATCATTACAAAATATACAACTGCTAAGATGAAGAACATTTTATAAACGCCGCCTTCTCCAAGTGAGCCAAGTAATGACTGCATAATTGGGCTGGCAATGGCTTTTGCTCCACCAAATCCTGCTACAGCAAGACCGGTTGCAAGACCTTTACGATCTTTAAACCATAACATCAATGTCTTAACAGGGGATAAATATCCGGTACCAAGACCGATTCCCATAATAAAACCATAGAATACGTAAATACCAACAAGTGCTAATACACTTCCCTTATGTGCACCACCATACCAGATACAAAGTCCTGTACCTGCCATACCAATTGTAAAGCAGATGGTTGCGATTAAGGAAGATTTATGTATGTCTTTTTCTACTACGTTACCTAAAAATGCAGCAGACATGCCAAGGAAGAAAATAGCAAAACTGAATGCCCATTCTGTAGCACCTTTTGAAAATCCGATATAATCTGCGATTTCCTGACTGAAAATTGACCAGCAATAAACAGTTCCAATACTAAAATGAAGTAATAATGCAGGAATCGCTGCGCGAATCCATTTGTTCTCAAACTTTCCCATAGTAGTAACTACCTTTCTGATTCTCATAAGTGTTTTAAAATACAGGCTGCGAAAATATTCGCAACCTGTAATATTTTACATCTGTATGGAAAATAATGCAAGGAATAACTTAACTAAAAATGATGTTATTTAAAGTAAGCAACTCCGGATTCAAAAATCTTCAAATCCTGCTCTCCATATATATTGATTGCAACAGAGTCATCTCTTCTTTCTGAATGTGCCATCTTACCTAAGATTCTTCCATCCGGTGAAGTAATTCCTTCGATAGACATATAGGAACCATTGATGTTATATTCTTCATCCATGGAAACATTACCATCCATATCACTATAAACTGTAGCAACCTGTCCATTCTTAAATAAAGTATCAAGCCATTCTTTTGTTGCAACAAAACGTCCTTCTCCATGAGAAGCTGGGTTAACATAAGTTTTCCCCACTTCTGCCTGTGCAAGCCATGGTGAAAGATTGGATACTACTTTTGTATAAACCATTTTGGATAAATGTCTGTTGATTGTGTTAAAGGTAAGTGTAGGTGAGTCTTCTTTTTGCCCTACAATCTTGCCTTCCGGAACAAGACCTAATTTAATTAATGCCTGGAAACCATTACAAATACCAAGACATAAACCGTCTCTTTCCTGAAGCATTCTCATTACTGCTTCTTTCATCTTGTCATTACGGAATGCAGTTGCAAAGAATTTAGCACTTCCATCCGGTTCATCACCGGCTGAGAAACCACCTGGGAACATAATAATCTGTGACTGATTAATTGTCTTTTCAAATTCTTCTACAGATTCTCTTATCTGCGAAGCAGTCATATTCTTAAATACGCGTGTCTCTACTTTAGCTCCTGCTCTTTCAAATGCTTTTCTACTGTCATATTCACAGTTAGTTCCCGGGAACACTGGAATAAATACGGTAGGACGTGCAATCTTTTCTTTACAGATATGAATCTTATCTGCCTTAAATAATGAAATATTCAGTGCATCTGTATTTTTCACTGCTTTTGTTGGGAATACTTTTTCAAGTTTGCCTGTCCATGCCTTTAATGCTTCTTCTACGGTAAGCTCGGCATTATGATACTCGAA
This sequence comes from uncultured Lachnospiraceae bacterium, assembly GCA_964487395.1. GTDB lineage: Bacteria > Bacillota > Clostridia > Lachnospirales > Lachnospiraceae > RGIG8767. The sequence continues at coordinate 19,561 of CAZAQH010000001.1, forward strand.
TTTACCTGAATTCGTTACAGTACCTATCATATCGTAATCTGCATCAATTTCGTTGATTCTGTCTGCATCTATTTCTGCGATAATATCGCCCATTGCTCCGCAGAAGAAATCTTCTTCATTCATTTCGTCTGCTATTTCTACACCGAGTTTATTACCAAACGCCATTTTACTTACTGCTGCTGCAATACCATATGCATCAAGTGCGTATGCTGATACAATGACACCTTTTTTAATTAATTCTGTAATCTCATCATATAAGAAAAGGACTTTTTCATATACCGGAATATCATAATCATCTTTATCAATTTCAAAACGTACGATTTTATTGCCCTCTTTTTTCAATTCCGGAGTAACAATATCACCTGTTTTAGCTACGTCTACTGCAAAAGATACAAGTGTTGGCGGTACATCAATATCATTAAAGGTTCCTGACATGGAATCTTTTCCACCGATAGAAGGAAGACCATATCCAATCTGTGCATCATATGCACCCAAAAGTGCTGAGAAAGGCTGACCCCAGCGAGTCTTATCCTCTGTCATACGTTTGAAGTATTCCTGGAAAGTGAAACGAATCTTTTTATAATCACCACCACCGGCAACAATTTTAGCTATTGATTGTGTAATTGCATAAATTGCACCATGATATGGGCTCCAGGAAGATACGTATGGATCAAATCCATAACTCATCATAGTAACAGTATCTGTTTTGCCTTTTAATGTTGGAATTTTAGCAACCATACTCTGTGTCTCGGTTAGCTGATATTTTCCACCATATGGCATTAATACACTTGCAGCACCAATTGAAGAATCGAATATTTCTACTAATCCCTTTTGTGAGCAAACATTCAAATCACTAAGCATAGAAAGCCATGCCTGTTTTACATCTTTCTTTTCAACGGCTTCTTTTACTGTATCAATTGCAATCTCTTCCAGACAATTATTTTCTTTGGAAGGAATCGATACTTCAACACCTGTTTCCTGATGAGCGCCATTGGTATCAAGGAATGCTCTCTGTAAGTTTACAATTTCTTTGCCACGCCATTTTAATACAAGACGTGGTTCTTTTGTTACAACTGCAACTTCAACTGCCTCTAAATTTTCTTCTTCCGCATATTGAAGGAACTGTGCAACATCTTTTTTATCTACAACAACTGCCATACGTTCCTGTGATTCGGAAATAGCAAGTTCCGTACCATCTAAACCGGCATATTTTTTAGGAACCTTATCAAGGTCAACCGTAAGACCATCTGCAAGTTCTCCAATTGCAACTGATACACCACCTGCACCAAAGTCATTACATTTTTTAATAAGACGGCTTACTTCTTCTCTTCTGAATAATCTCTGAATCTTACGTTCTGTCGGGGCATTACCTTTTTGTACTTCTGCTCCGCAAGTCTCAATACTTGCTTCGGTATGAACCTTTGAAGAACCGGTTGCACCACCACAGCCATCACGTCCTGTTCGTCCACCTAAGAGGATGATGATATCTCCTGGGTCGGAATTTTCACGAATTACATTTTTTCTGGGAGCAGCACCCATTACAGCACCGATTTCCATTCTCTTTGCAACATAATTAGGATGATAAATTTCTTTTACATATCCTGTTGCAAGTCCAATCTGGTTACCATAGGAAGAATATCCGCTTGCAGCACCTCTAACCAGCTTTTTCTGGGATAATTTGCCCTTTAAAGTAGCTGATACCGGAACGGTTGGGTCTGCTGCACCTGTAATACGCATTGCCTGGTAAACATAGCCTCTTCCTGAAAGCGGATCACGGATTGCTCCACCAAGACATGTTGCAGCGCCACCAAACGGTTCTATCTCTGTTGGGTGATTATGTGTTTCGTTTTTAAAGAATATAAGCCATTCTTCCGTTACCGGACCATCGCCATAATCCATTTCAACCGGAACTACTATGGAGCATGCATTTATTTCATCTGATACTTCCATATCATCTAATTTGCCATCTTCACGAAGCTTTTTCATTCCTACTAAAGCTAAGTCCATGAGACATACAAATTTATCTTTTCTTCCTTTGTATATTTCTTCTCTGGTATCAAGATAACTCTGGTATGTTGTCTCTAATGGCTCTTTATAATATCCTTCATTAAAGGTGATATCTTTTAATTCTGTAGAAAATGTGGTGTGTCTGCAGTGATCAGACCAGTACGTATCTAAAACCCTGATTTCCGTCATGGAAGGGTCTCTTTGTTCATCCTTTTTAAAATAATTCTGAATATGAAGAAAGTCCTGAAAGGTCATTGCCAGACCAAGGGATTCATATAAGCTTTTTAATTCTTCTTCCGGCATTTCTTTGAAACCATTAAAAATAATTACATCTGCCGGTTCCTTGTAATCTGTGATAAGAGTCTGTGGTTTTTCAAGACCTGTTTCTCTTGAATCAACCGGATTGATACAGTAAGATTTGATTTTATTTAATTCTTCTTCTGATAAGTCACCTTCGATAACATAAGTAACCGCTGTTCTGATAATTGGGTCTTCTTCTTCATTTAAGAATCGAATACACTGCACTGCTGAATCGGCACGCTGATCAAACTGACCGGGTAAAAATTCTACACTGAATGCTTTTTCATTCTGTTTAAGTTCAAATGTTTCATTATACAGAATATCTACAGGGGGTTCTGAAAATACAGTTGTACATGCCATGTTAAATGTGGCATCTGATATATTTTCAACATCATAACGAATTAATTCCCTTACATTCTTTACATCCTGAATGCTTAAATAATTCTCGATTTCCTCCTTCAGTTCCTTCGCTTTTACCGCGTAAGGCTCCTTTTTTTCGACGTAGATACGCTTCACGTTTTCCATTTTCTTCTCCTCTTATTTTATTCTACAACCATGAACTTTTTTAATAGGAATAAAAGCTCACGGTCTACTCTCTTTTCACTAATTCCCATGGTTCTTGCACATATCTTCATTCCTTCTATGGAAAACATGATACTGCTTGCTTCACCTCTTGGGTCAACGCATGAAAACTCACCGCTTTCATTGCCTCGTTCTAATAATTTTTCAAGTACCAGTGCTGCTGTTTCAAAATCCTTCTTGATGCTATTGGTCTTTCCTTCCTCACGGCATTCAAAAGCATATTCATACTTGGCTACCGTCAGGTTGTTTTTCTTTCTTAATATTTCTTTTTTCTGCTCTTTAAAAAATAATAGCAGAAGTTCTGACGTGCTGGCCGTCTTTAATTGTTCACCAGTATATTCTTCATCTTTTTTATTGCGTTCATCTTCTTCGTTTAAAACTGCAAGGAGCAATTCTTCCGTTGATGAAAAATACAAATATAATCCGCCCCTGCTGATTTCGCATGCCTCAACAATATCCTTCATAGTAACATTACGAAATCCTCTTGCAGTAAAAACTTCTCTTGCTTTTTCAATAATAAACTGTTTCTTTTGTGCTGTTTTTTCACTCATCCCTTATCCTCGCTCTTATGGACTGTAGCATTTTCCCAAAAATCAACTAATTCCTTCGCTTTCTGAACAGCTTCAAGAAATACTCCTTCTTCCACTCCCATACTCCAAAGACGGGCTTTGGTTCTGCCACCAAGTACATATTTTGAAAGAATACCACCGAGTATGTTCATCTGCTGAATGGTTGTCTTGTGAATCAGTGCAATCTCATCAGAACTGTTACGTAAATGATAACGGGAATACACATATAGATAATTTCTATCCATAAATTTCGTCTGTTCTGCTTCTTTGACAAATCGTAGTAAATTACTGTCAAATACCGGAAATGGCAAGGAATGAGTTGCAATTCCATCCTGTCCATATATTTGTGAAGCTCTTTTCTGACTCTTCTCAATAAGCCAAGGCAAATAGACCTCTAACTTACGTATATCGTCCTGATACTCTTCCAATACCTGTCCTGCTGACATAAGTTCCGTATCCATAGATAACCTCCAAATTTATACAGACATTTAATAATCACGCGTTTATTTTACCATAAAACATCAAAAAGTACAGTATGCTTATATAAAATTTACGGATTTTATGATATGATTAACTTGCATTTTTTAAAAAGGAGACCTTTTCATGCAAGTATTCGCAGCAAATGATGAAATAATAGCAACCGGCTCAAAAAATAACGTTTTTTATATTATTGCAGAAGGAAGTGTCACCACCTCAACGGGCGATGAGTCTTTTACTCTCAAAAAAGGGGATATTGTAGGAATTTATGATATTACACTCTCATATCACTCCTGTTCTTACTATGCAGCCGAGACTTGTAATTTAATTCCTTATTCTTTTGAAAATACTACTGCTTTTCTATCCATATTAGAAAAAAATATGGATTTAAGAAGACTTTTAATGCTTTCTTTAACACGTAATATGTACAATATCGTGAATGCATACAAACAACAGTATAAAAACTGTCATTCACTTTATACTTATATAAAGAAGATACATGAATTTTATCAGGATACCTGTAGAAGTACACATCTTTTATCCAAAACACTGCCTTTTATGGAAGATTTTCAGAATCTGACTGTCGAAGATGAACTTCCTTTCTGGCTGAATGATTATTATGTTTCTGCGAAAAAAATGTTCTCAGATACTTCCCTTGAGTTGAATTCCAGTTTTGTTTATGGTTTTTTATCACGAAGCAGTAGTGATATTGAGCACATTATAAGTTTAATCACGAAAATGCAGGAAAATTATGAGTTATTTTCCTCGTATCTTCTCAATGAAGATTATCTGGATTTCTTTGATTTATACTGTGATTTATATTTCCGTTCAAAAAGCAATGGTTTTGACGTTGCGGATATCGACAGTGCACTTAAGACTATGATTTCTCATATTCGTAAGCTTCCATATGTCAATAATTCACTAATTATACGGCGTGTCACCGATTTCCAAAAAAAATCAAATGCTTCGCCTAAGCGTTCTGCCGGCCCACAGGATGTATCTGCCCTTAATGCTGATTTGGCTAATTCCTTAAACATCATTTTGGATTATGCTGATACTATGCCTGTTACCGTTGCGGAATTCAAAAAATATCTTCAGTTATTCATGCAGTTACCGGATAAAAATGCTCTGGATAAAGAAGCGGATAATATCCGCCGCCAAATAAGCAAGCTTTTTTATTTGATTTATGTAGAGGTATTTCAGATCAGTTTAAAGGCACCAACCGTACCCCCTATTATAAAAATGTTCTTAAATTTCGGATACATGGATGCCTCCCTTTGTGGCTATGAAAACGCCACAATTTTATATAAACTTGCTGATACCTATCACGGCAACAAAGAACAAGGTGTCTATACTATATATGAATGGATTCGTGAAATATATGATGGCAATAAACAGCCTAGCCGTAACGAATTTGAGCAGGACTATACTGCCTTTGTACGAACACTGAAAAAAGAAGGTAAAATAGACAAAGAAACTGAACTTGATATGACCAGTGATACCGTTGGTAAAGTAATGTATGAACTGCAGAATATGTTTCCAAGTGTAAACAAAATAACATTTGGACGTGTTTTTTCCTTCTGTCCAATTTTATTAGAGGAAAATATTTGCAAGCCACTTGATGAATTACTTTTAACTCCGGAAAAAATCTGCGATACATTTAAAGCGTTATCCGCTATTGATTATTCTGCTTTTTATCATGATATTTTATTTGAGGATACCTCTCTTAATATTAAAGAGATTATAAAAACCGATATCCGTCCAGATGTGATTCTTATGCCCAATACCGGAACAAAAGGAATATTGTGGCAGGAAATTGAAGGAATGCATCGTTCTACCAAAGGTCGAATGATGATTTCTGCTTTCTTCCTTGAGAATCTTGAGAAAACATTTATTCGCATGATTGGCGAGTTTCGTTGGGATATGTGTAAACGTATTCAGGGTGGACGCTGGAATGATGTCACCTCACACTCCCTTACAAGTGAATACTGTGACTACGCACAATTTTATCAAAAGAACCGTGATTTATCATATGATGCCAAAGAAAAAATTAAAGTTAATTTGAAAAAGAGCAAGAACAATTACCGTGAACTGTTCCTTAATGATTATATGGTATATATGCTCTATGAATCCACGGGTTCCTGTCGTCTCAACAAAGTGGCTCGTTCCATTTTGTTTAAATATTGTCCATTTAGCAATGCTGTGTGCGAATCCATTAAAGCCAATTCCGTATTTACGGAATGTCTCGACAGACATCATTTAGTCACAGCCCAGGCTCTTCACCGCATAGAGCAGGTTAAATCACGCTACCAGAATTCAAGCAAGCTTATACCTGATGAGATTTCATTACAGCCAGATCTCATTAAACGTTAAGAGGTGTAATTATGGAGTTTTTTACTTTGTTTTTTAAAAAGCTTTTACGTTATCTTTTAAAACCCTTATCCTTTGTCCCTGCGATTATTATGATGTATCTTATTTTTTCGTTTTCAAATCAAACGGGCAGTGAATCCGGTAATTTAAGTTATAAAGTCAGTAAGATTATGGTATTACTATATAATAAGATTTTTTTCAAAGAACTGGATAACAATGCTCTAAATACATTAATTGTCACCATACATCCCTATGTTCGTAAGCTTGCACATGTAACCGAATATTTTCTGTTAGCTGCCTGTGTATCATTCCCACTCTATGTCTACCGGCTCCGTGGTTTTCTTTTAATGATTATTGCTGGAACATTCTGTGTACTTTTTGCCGCATTAGATGAATATCATCAATCTTTTATTTCCGGCAGAGTGGCTTCTTCAAAAGATATTATGATTGACAGTATCGGTATTTTAATTGGTATTATCTTGGTTCGAATAATCGGTTTTATTGGCAGAAAAACAATATTTTCCTGGTTATCAACTGAAAAGAACTCAAAACACAAGTAAGCACACCTTGGAGGTAAAAATGAACGAACCTGAAATAATACAGCAACGAGCAATCATCGTAGGCTTAAACTTAAATGATGATCCTGCTTTTTTATCGTCTATGCAGGAATTAAAAGCACTGGCAAAAGCCTGCGATTTAGATGTCGTAGGAATGCATACGCAGAATGCTTCAAATGTGAATAATGCTTTTTATATTGGCACCGGAAAAGTAGAAGAAATCAAAGAAAGTGCTGCTCTTTTAGAAGCAGAACTTGTTATTTTTGATGAAGCACTTTCTCCCATGCAGCTTCGTAATCTCACCAATACTTTAGATTTAGGTGTCTTAGACCGAACTTCCTTAATACTGAAAATATTTGCAGACAGAGCCAGGACAAAAGAAGCTAAATTACAGGTAGAACTTGCAAATTTGCAATATATGCTGCCTCGATTAATCGGCATGCATGACTCCCTCTCTCGTCAGGGTGGAGCCAGTGGCAGTATGAGTAATAAAGGAACCGGTGAAAAAAAGTTAGAGCTTGACAGACGTCATATTGAACATCGAATTAATGAGCTCAAACGAAATCTTGCGGATATTAAATGCAACCGTAACGTACTCCGCAAACAGCGCGAGCAGTCGGGCATTCACAAAATTGCTCTGGTAGGATACACAAATGCCGGTAAATCAACCATAATGAATTGGATGGTTAATGAGTTCGGTGGTGATAATGACAAAAAAGTATTAGAACAGGATATGCTATTTGCTACACTGGATACAACAGTTCGTAAAATATCTCCTGATAATCTTCCACCGTTTCTGCTTTCCGATACCGTCGGATTTATTGATAAACTACCGCATACTCTGATAAAAGCCTTTCATTCGACTTTAGAAGAAGTAACCTATGCTGATTTAATCTTACATGTTATTGATTATTCAAGTGAAGATTATGACAAGCATATGAAAGTAACAACAGAAACCTTAAAAGAACTTAACGCATCTTCCATACCAATTATTCACGTATTTAATAAAGCCGAAAAAAATATGGAACGCAGTATTTTACCCGTTACAAATGGAAATAAAATATATCTCTCCGCTAAAGAACACATCGGTATGAATGAATTATTAACGCTTATATCCAATACGTTGTATGGAGATCAACATGAATGTGACTTTTTATTTCCGCTATCCAGAGGTGATATTCTGAATACATTATTTGAAAATGCCGTTGTTAACAATTATGAATATAAAGATAACGGAATTCTCTGCCACTGTATTTGTAATTTAAAAGAATTTTTGAAATTTGAGCAATATATTGTTAAAAAAGACTAATATAGTTGTAGTCAAACTACTTTTTTGATGATATCATGTACTTAGTTCGATAGAGATATCGAACGTGCTAATTAGCAAATTCCGGAAGAATTCCCCTTTTACACAAACAGAAACACCGAAGGTTCCCCTTTCGGTGTTTTTGTTTGCTCTTTTTTATTCCGTATCATTATATTTATAAGAAAAAAGGACTAAAAAACACGCATATGCGTGTTTTTTCATGCTTAGTTTAAATGATTATTTATTTTTTCCACAACATTTTTTATATTTCTTGCCACTTCCGCAAGGACATGGATCATTTGGATAAACCTTTGTCTCATTTACAACGGTTGTAGAACGTTTTTGTTCTTTATATAATTCTTTCTGCTTGTCTTCGTCATAGATGTCATTCCATTCTTCTAATCCGTAAAGCCAGTCTGCTCCTGCAGCAACCATATTCTTGTACAATTTTTCTGTATCAAAAGCAAGACTTACTTTTGTGTCTTCCTTCATTTTTTCAATTGGATTGGCTTTTTTCAAGCTGTCATTAATACCATCTAAAAATCCTACCATTGTAAGAAGTGGTACCTGGTATTTCTCTGCAAGTTCTGCAACACTGCCTTTTACTTCTTCCTTTGGATTTTTTAAAAGACTTGCGTAAATTTCTTTTTCCTTTTCAAAATAATCGTTCCAAAGTCTCTGTAAATCGCCTTTATTGGCTGTTTCTGAATATGCGGTTTCTCTCCACTGTTCTAATAATGTCATAATTTCTTCCACCTTTGTATCAAATCTTTATTCTAGGAAAGTATATCCTAAAAGTCCCTAAAAGTCCAGTTTTCTAAGTATTTTATTTCCATTCTTTTTTTCTTATGGTATACTGTAGCAAGATAATCGTTTGATTTTATCTATAAAATATTTCCCCAGAGAAAGTATGAGGCCAAATTATGAAAAAAAATCCCAAACAGATTGCTGCTATAATCTGCATTGCAATTCTGGTTTTAATGTATCTAGCACTACTTGTTTTTGCCATCTTTGATTTTCCGGGCAGTAAAACATTATTCCGTACCTGTTTATATGCTACGGTAACAGTTCCCCTTCTGACATGGATTTATATATATCTGTATGGTGTTATGAAAAATCGTCACACAATAGCTTCCCTTGATATTGGGAAAACTCCCGAAGAAGTAGAGCAGGAAAAAATAAATGCTGTGCAGACACAAAATGAAGATTCCGAGACCATAACCATTCATAAATAAAACAAAGAATATCTAAGTTTTACGCTTAGATATTCTTTTCTTTTTGCATACTTCTTGATGCAATTACATCTACCCCTAAATTGCATACATCTTTAATAATCACATCTCCTCTTTTTACGGGAGCATTTACTGATGCCTTATTAATCTGCTCCATAACCTGAAAGATTTTTTCTTTTGGAATATCTCCTGATAAAATAACCGGAAGTCTTTTATATATACCACCCACAATTAATACAGTACTTGTCAGCTGACGCATCGGATGTGTCATTTCATTACGTGCATAATTTTCCCCACGTTTGCAGGTATTTCCCGTAATTGTGACTACCTCATTGTTATCATTTACTTCTACTGTTATCGTGCAGCTCATTGGACACACGATACAGGACAATTCACTTTTCATAGCATAGCCTCCCAATACCACTTGCTTTTTTAAACCGGCTTGATGGAAATTGTCAGTTCTCCATCTTCTGATAAATTCATCTCATCAATTTCACTTTTCTTTAATGCGACTTTCTCCATCTCGCTTGGTGCAACATGCGGTTTCTTTATAGTCTTTATTGTTTTCTCACCATATTTAACTTCAATGTTTACATTTTTAATATTAGCAGTTACTCGAAACATAAGTTCCATACTATCTGTCACTTTCTCAGTATGAATCAATGTCGGCAATACATAACTGACATTTTCACCTGCACTTACCGGTATGGTATTTTCCTCTTTTGTAACTGCACCATCAGACAGTATATATTGTGCTGCTCTGGTACCCGCACGTTCTCCTTCCATGCTTACAAAATCCACCAAATCGTGAACATGAAGACTATTTCCACAGGCAAATACTCCCGGCATAGAAGTCTGCAGCGATTCATCTACAACAGGTCCTTTTGTTTTTTTATGCAAAACAATCCCAGCTTCTTCACTTAATGTATTCTCCGGAATTAAGCCAACCGATAAAAGCAGTGTGTCAACTTCAAATTCTTTTTCTGTTCCGGGAATAGGTGTTAGTTTATCATCTACCTTTGTAATAGTGATTCCCTCTAATCGCTCTTTCCCACGTATATTGGTAACCGTATGACTTAAAAATAGCGGTATTTTAAAATCCTCCAGACACTGTTTCATATTACGTGGTAGACCATTTGAATAAGGCATTAATTCAGCAACTCCCAAAACCTTTGCTCCCTCTAATGTCATTCTTCGCGCCATAATTAGTCCGATATCACCACTACCTAAAATGAATATCTTCTTTCCGACCATATAGCCTTCCATATTTAAATACCGTTGAGCCGTACCCGCAGTCCATATTCCACTGGGACGATACCCTGGAATTGCAATTGCACCTCTTGTTCTCTCACGGCAACCCATAGCTAAAACAATGGCTTTTGCTTTAATTGTCACATAGCCTTCTTTTCGATTTACATAAGTAATGCTTTTATCTTCTCCCAAATGAATTACCATTGTATCAGTCTTGACCGTTACATCTGTAGATGCAAGCATATCAATCCATTTTTCTGCATAAGCAGGACCTGATAGTTCTTCCTTAAAGCGATGAAGACCAAAACCGTTATGAATACACTGCTGTAAAATTCCACCCAGTTCTTTATCTCTTTCCAGTAAAAGAATATCACTACATCCCTGTGATGCTGCTGCATATGCTGCTGCAAGTCCAGCACTTCCGCCACCAACTATAACAATATTATATTCCTTCATCGTTCATCCCTCCTTTCATTGAATCTAAAAGAAGATAAGATTCACTGGAGTCCAAACGAACTTCCAATGGCGAAATGCCAAGTTCTGCTGCCAGTATCTCCACTACATGCGGTTCACAAAAACCACCCTGACATCTTCCCATACCAGGTCTCACACGCTTTTTAACGCCTTTTACGCTTTTAGCTCCCACAACATTTCGAATAGAATCAATGATTTCACCTTTGCTTACCTGTTCACACCGGCATACGATTTCTCCATACTCCGGTCTTGTTTTGACCAATTCATTCTTTTCTTCATCTGTTAATTCTTTTAAGCATATATTTTTCTTGCGATGTGTATATTCCTGTTTGGTCTGCCAGGTGAATTTATCCTGCATAACCTGTTCTATTACATACTCCGATATGGCCGGTGCCGAAGCAAGTCCCGGTGAATCAATACATGCTACATTTACAAAACCATTAACTTCATTTGATTCTTCTATTATAAAATCCCTATTTTCTTCTGTTGGACGAATTCCTGCGAATGTACGTATTACTTTATCAAACGGAATATTCTCAACTGTTTTCTTAACATTTTCTTTTACATAGGTAAGAGCATCCGCTGTTGTATTAATGCCTTCTTTATCCTCTATTACCTGTGAATTGGGTCCAAGCAGATAATTACCATGTGTTGTGGGAACTACCAGAACTCCTTTTCCATTTGGTCCCGGAACCGGATAAATTACTCGGTGAACCAAAGGTTCCTTTAATTGATCCAGTACATAATATTCTCCACGTTTGGGTGTAATATGAAACGGACCTTTCTTATTATTTCCAAGTATCATTTGATAAATATCATCTGCATATACACCTGCAGCATTAAGAACGTATTTTGCCTCATAAGTATTTTGTTCTTTTGTCGGTGACATAGTGGTAATTACAAAATGTTCTGTCTTTGTAATCTTTGTTACTTCCTCATTAAGGCAAAGCCTTGTTCCATTTAGTACCGCCTCTTCTAACAGTGCAATGGCAACCTCCCACGGATAGATAATACCTGTTGTCGGAAACTCCAATACACTTGTGACTACATGACTTAGATTTTTTTCCTGTGCTCTTGCTTCTTCACCGCTTAACTCTTTAAACGGAATATTCCTTGAGGATGCCTGTTTTTTTAACTGTTCAAGAACTGCATCTTCTTCCTTGCAGGTCGAAACAACAAAAGCTGATGTCTGCATAAAGTTTACTCCAAGTTCCCGACAGATTTCCGGATACATTCTGTTACCCAATACATTTAACAATGCTTTTAATGTCCCATCCTTCGGATCATGACCAGCATGCACAATTGCACTGTTTGCCATGGATGCACCATCTGCTATATCTGCATTTTTATCAAGTACCAAAATGCTGCACTCTAATTTTGATAAATCATGTGCCAAAAAACTGCCAATAATGCCCGCTCCAATTATTGCTATATCATGAACTTCGTTCATGATCGTCATTCGCCGCTCGCCCTGAGCAAGCGTGGCTTGCTCCTGCTCGCTAACGCTCATTATATCATACATGTTTAATTTCTCCATTCTTTTAATGAAAATGGCAATGTAAATAACTCTACATTGCCACATGATACTTATTTATGCCTCATCAAATCCGCTGTCTATCAAAAGTTCATCAAATCTCGCAATTGGGACTGGTTTGGAATAATAAAATCCCTGGGCATAATCACAACCAACTTCTCGTAAAAACTGTACCTGTTCATTTGTCTCTACACCCTCGCAAACAACGCTTAAGTCTAATTTTCTAGCCATATCAATAATGCTTGGGATAATAATCTTTTCTTCTGAATCCGATTCGAAATCTTTTAAGAATTCTTTATCAAGCTTAAGTACATCAATAGGCAACTTTGTCAGAACATTCAGTGATGAATATCCCGATCCAAAATCATCCATTGAGACCTTAACGCCAAGTTTTCTTAATTCAGTCATCAATTGAATGGTATCTCCTACTTTTTCCGTAAAAACCGTCTCCGTTAATTCGAATTCCAGTAAAGCAGGCGGTATTTTATATTTTGCAATCAGTCCTTTGATATATGAAACCATCTGTTTTATGGAATAGAGATGGACTCTTGATACATTAACAGAAATCCTTACTACCGGCAGCCCCGTTTTTAATCTGTTTGAAAGATATTTACATACCTCTGTATAAACAAAATAGTCTAACAATGTAATTGTTTTGTTCTTTTCGAATACCGGTATGAAATCATTTGGATAGATAATGGTTCCATCTTCTTTTTTCCAACGAATAAGTGCTTCTGCGCCATCAATTGCATTGGTCTTAATGTTCACCTTGGGCTGCATATAAACCACAAATTCACGGTTCTTAAATGCATGTTCCATATCGTTGGCATAGGTGATTTCCTGTCTTAAGTGCTCGCCCATTGATTCATTATAAATAATGCATCGTGGCTTATCCGGCTGTTTGGCTTCTTTTCGCGCCATATTAGCATTCGAAATAATATTCTTAATCGGAATCGGATTACCATTAGTGATAAACGGGCAAATACCAATGTCAATTACCAGATTACTGTCTAAATATTCATCTTTAATTTTTTTCGTAAATGCCATGCTTGCATACTGCATGGCGTCTATAATATCTTTGTTCGAACGATTAGGAAGTGTGATTAATACAACAATATTATCCGAGAAAACTCTGCTTCCATAAATATAATATTCGCTGTAACTCTTTACCGCATCCGCAAATTCTTTTAATATCTTATCGCCGATTTCATATCCGTATGTATCATTGATATATTTGAAATTGGTAAAATCAAGATACACTATTGCATAACTGCCATGTGGCGCATTTTCGATATATTCTATGGTTGAGTCAATAAATTTCTCATATTTGTATAAGCCTGTAACTGCATCATAACCGGTTAATTTTTCTACTGTATCAGAAGCATCTTCATATGCCTTCATCTTTAAAAGGTAAGAGGATACAACGTTGGTTACAGCACGCATGGTAATAATATCTTCCTTTGACCATTCTCTTCCCTGATTAAAATCAAGGAAATCAATATTACCAACAAATTCTCCTTTGTCGTAAAAAGCACATCGCGCACAGGAACGAACACCATATGCAAGCATTAATTTACGTCTGGTATCATCCATCTCTTTGGACACATCGGAAATACAGAGCAAACCATTACCCAATCGGAATTCTTCTATTATTCTTTCCCATTGTTCTTTATTATATTCCATACAGCCTGTTTCTTCCAAATTCCATTCTACGTTGTTGCAACACTGATATGGATAATTTACTTTGTACTGCTTGCCTACACGCTCTCTGATACAAATACCACCCAGATTCATCTGTCGTGCAACCTGTCTGATTAGCAGATTAATTGCACTGTCCGTATCTTTAGATTCCTCAATCAGTTTAAAAGCAAGTTCAATAAGTGAATCGGAGGCATTTTCCTGTAAATCATCATGATCTAACTCTGCCTGTCGTATTTTTTCGTGTTTTTCTTCCAAACGATATTTTTTATAAATATCTTCCTTACTGCTGTCATAAAATCCATAACAGTTCTTTCCTACTTCCTTAGCATGGAATAATGCCTTTTCCGCTTTCTCATATAACACATCAAAATCTACACCGTCTATCGGGAAAACAGACGCACCCACACCAACCGTACTTCCAAAATTCATTGTCTCTCCAACATATGTACGATTTACAACTTTTTGTATTTCTTTAATCTTTTTATCAATATCCGAAATACAATTGATGTTTTTCATCAGGATAACAAATTCATCCCCTCCAACACGTCCCAAAACATCCGTCGGATAAAAAATATTTTCAATATCGGATGCAATATTTTTCAAAATTTCATCGCCAAATGCAACACCCATTTTTTCATTGAGTATTGCAACATTGTCTATATCAAGAATCAGAAAACCTGCATATTCTGAACAGCTTTGTCTTTTTAAGAATTCCTGAATCAACTGTCTGGCGTAAGAACGACGATAAAGCTTGGTCAATGGATCTCTCATGTTCTCATCAGCCTGACGAAGTTCCATTCTCTTTGTCTCGTCTATATTTTCCATTGTTCCGATTATTTTATACGGGGTAGCGTCCTCCCTGTATACCGTCTTACCACAAATACGATACCATTTATAATCGCCTTCTCTGTCACGAAGACGCATTTGCGATTCTATAACAGGAACGCCTGCTTTGCATTTATTGATAAATTCATCAAATCGAAACCAATCAGCAAAAAGCACGTATCGATACTGCTTTGCAATTTCAGTGAAATCACGTATATATTGTTCCTGACCATATCTGCCATCACTGCTTCTAGCAGTCATAAACAAATCGTCATCAATACTGTACTCAAAGATACGTTTGATACCAATTGAAACAAGTGCTTTAAATCGGTTCTTCTCACTGTCTATCTCTTCTAGTTTTCTATTCTGTATAAACGACATTATGTAAGCACAGAAATTTAAAAATAAAGCAACTATAAAAATAACAGCTACTGTAATGAACTTATCTTCTCTAATAGACCGGATATGATTGGTTTTAAACCAGCCTAATGCAATTATCACATTTAAAGCTATTGTTGCAATACTAACTCCTATTGAGAATTTTATTTCATAAAAAACAATAGAAACAATCATCATCGGTATCGCTATTAGGTAAAACGTATATTCATTTCCATTAAACAAAACAAATGTATAAAAGAAACCAAATAAAATAAAGAGCACATATTTCATTGCTTCTGACTCTTTGTCATCTTTGTATACAATAGTGGATAATAAAAAAGGCAACCATAAAAGAATAATATACAGGATTGAATAAAGCGAATCCTGTCCTGACCTGGCTGCTGAATAATTGATATGACCTAATATACTAAAAATGACACAGCAAGCAGAATAGCACATTAATGCCATTCTATTGATAATTGCCATGTCAGTCAATTCGTTCTTTTTTGAAAATTTTAGCAGGAAAATATTCATCTTATTCACCATTCGAACTTTAGCTCATTTGTACAATTATGTGATAATATTCGAACATAACCATACAATGATAATATAGCATTTTTTTCCTGCTTTTTCCACTACTATTTTCCTATTTTCGACTCTAATTCTCTTCTTGCTGTATTATAATCGGTAAAAAGTATTGTTTGAATGCCAAATTTTCTTGCTCCTTCAATATTCCTTGGCAAATCATCTAAGAATACACATTCTTCTGGATTTAAAGAATATCGTTTAAGCAAAAGGTCATAGATTTCCGGCATCGGCTTTACTACATGATCTCTAAAGGATAAAATACCACCATCCGTTTCCGGCAAAAAATCCATTGCATCACTGCACTCTCTTAATGCCTTACTGGAAAAATTGGATAAAACAAGGACCTGATAACCACGTGCTTTCAGTTCACGTATCCAGGGAATCGCATAATCTGAACGTTTAATCATACCATGCATATTTTGATATACTGTTCGAATTTCCTTCTCTATATCAGGTGCATTTTTTATAAAATTTTCCACTATTTCTTTATCGCTTTGTATTCCCAGATCGTATTCCTTCCACACCTCGCTGTTAATGCTGGCTCTGGCAATCTTTTCGGTAATATCTTCAGAAAATCCAAAGGAATTCAGAAATTCCTCCCACGCAAATACAGTTAATACATTACCTATGTCAAATATTATTGTTTTAATCACGTTACTCTTCCTCTCCTTTAATCAATTTCAAAAGATTTTTAGCTGCAGTTGAAAGTGGTGTCTCCGAATCCGTAATTACGTAAAAATCCCTTTTCGGAAGCATGGTATTAAATCGCAGTTCAAACAGCATACCATTTTCTATATACTCTTTAGCAAAATCCTTAACGACACTTCCAACGCCTAAGCTTCGCAGGGCAAATTGAACAATCATATCACTTGTCGCTAATTCAAACTCTGGTGAAATACTTACTCCATGAGATGCTAAATGCGAATCCACGTAGCTTCTGGTACTAGTATTTTTTTCAAGACAAATTAACGGCATTTTTTCCAAATCATGAAGATCTAACATTCTGTTTTTATATGGTAAAAATCGTCTCCCTGCAACAAATACATCTTCTATTTTTCTAACAGGCGTTGCTTCCATACCTTTTTTCCTGTCAAACGGAGTACTTACAACCCCAAAATCAATTTTTCCGCTTCGCATGATATTAATCGTCTCTGGAGTAGGCGCATTGGTTACAATAACTTTGATTCCAGGATATAGATCATGGAATGTCTCCAAATACGGTAACAAGAAATATTTAAGCGTCATATCACTGGCACCAATACGAATTTCCCCTGATTCCATATTCATCATTTTTTCCAGTTTGTCCACGCCAAGTTCTATGTATTCATATCCCTTTTGTATATAGGAATATAAGACCTCTCCTTCTTTTGTGAGTTGTACGCCTTTGGCATTACGTTTTAAAAGTTCCGTCCCAAGTTGATTTTCTAATTGTTTTACTGACTGGCTTACTGCCGGTTGGGAAACAGATAATTCTTTTGCTGCAAGCGTTATACTTCCGGATTTTACAACATAATAAAACACCTTATAATATTCCAGATTACTAATCATCTTTATCCCCCTTAATAAAAAATCTTTTTGCATTCAAACTTGTTAAATGCAAAAAGATTTTCATTTACCTACTAAATTGACTTACTGAATTTACTTTTTCTGTATATGATATCATTTCTGCCCGGTCCATTGGAAACCATTGTGATTGGATATCCAAGCTGTTCTTCAACAAACTCTATATATTTTCTACAGTTTTCCGGTAATTCTTCATATGTAGATATACCACGAATATCACAATTCCAGCCCGGCAATGTCTTTAATACCGGTTTTGCTTTTTCAAGCAGTCTGGTAACTGGGAAGCTTGTTGTTACTTCTCCATCAATATCATATCCTACACATACCGGAATCTCTTCTAAATATCCTAAAACATCAAGTACGGTAAATGCAACATCTGTTGTACCCTGTAAACGACAGCCATATTTAGATGCCACACAGTCAAACCATCCCATTCTACGTGGACGTCCTGTTGTTGCACCATACTCTCCACCGTCACCACCACGTCTTCTTAATTCATCTGCTTCTTCTCCAAAGATTTCGGAAACAAATGCGCCTGCACCAACTGCTGATGAATATGCCTTACAAACAGTAACAATCTGTTTGATTTCATATGGTGGAATACCTGCTCCAATAGCGCCATAAGCAGCTAATGTGGAAGATGAGGTAACCATAGGATAAATTCCGTGATCAGGATCCTTTAAGGTTCCAAGCTGACCTTCTAATAATACTGTCTTGCCTTCTTTAAGTGCTTTATCAAGATATTCTGAAACATCGCATACATATGGTGCAACCATATCTCGGTACTCATGAAGTGTTGTTAAAAGTTCTGCTTTATCAATTAGTGGCTTGTGATACATATGCTCTAATATGCAGTTCTTCATATCACAAACTCTGTCAATTTTTTCTTTTAATAATTCATCATCAAATAATTCTGATACCTGAAAACCAATCTTAGCATATTTGTCAGAATAGAAAGGTGCAATTCCTGATTTGGTAGAACCAAATGATTTGCCTCCCAGTCTTTCTTCCTCGTACTGATCAAAAAGAATATGATAAGGCATTACAATCTGTGCTCTGTCCGATACTAAAATCTTAGGCATTGGAACATCACGATCTGTAATTGATTTAATTTCGTTAAATAAAATTGGAATGTTTAAAGCAACACCGTTACCGATAATGCTTGTTGTATGTCCATAAAATACACCACTTGGTAATGTATGAAGTGCAAATTTACCATAATCATTTACAATTGTATGACCTGCATTGGCGCCACCCTGAAAACGAATAATAATGTCTGCTTCCTGTGCGAGCATATCGGTAATCTTACCTTTTCCCTCGTCACCCCAGTTAGCTCCTACTACTGCTTTTACCATTTTAAATCCTCCCTAATATCTCTGTTTCCTATTACGGTAATATCATACTACAGATTTATTTATAAGTAAAATCAATAATAATTATGGCAGTCATAATTTGTGCTTATGACTGCCATTGTTTATTCATCTTCATGAATTGTATATTTATTTTTCCCGCCTTTTTTGGATTCGTACATTGCATGATCCGCATTACGGTAAAGTTCATCAAAGGTTGTACCATCTTTTGGATACATTGCAATTCCTATACTGGCTGTAACCTTACATATTGCTTCATCGCCAATAAATGTTCTGTTCATATCTTCTACCAGCATTTCAAGTCTTCCGACAAGCCATGACCTGTTATGTATCTTGGGTAGAAATACAACAAACTCGTCCCCGCCAAGTCTTCCGATATAATCGGATTTACGAAATTGCTTTTTCAGTATGGTACCTGTCTGATGTAAAAGTTCATCTCCGGCTTTATGTCCAAAATTATCATTAATTCCTTTAAAGTTATCAATATCAAGAAGAATAAATGCTGCATTTTCCATATTATCACTTATATATTCTTCGATGCACTGTTCTAATGCACCTCGCGTAGCTAAATCAGTCAATGCATCTATTTCGACTTTCTTTTTCATCTCTTCGTGTTCAGAAAGATCGACAAGCTGACGATTTAACACTGCATTATATACTAAAAGACTAAAAATATAGAAAACTAATCCATCTACGATTAATCGCGGTAAATCTGCTTGTGGTCCCTTAAGTAGCAGACAAATGTAATAAGCTGCCAGCATAAATGTCTGAAACAGATATACATGCCAGCGTTTATCAATTAAAAACGTGGGCAGTACCACAAGAAATACACAGAAAGACGCAGTTGTGGCAACTTCAGCCGAAACAGCAAGTCCAATTGCATAAACGTGACAACTTCCCATAAAAAGATAAAAAAGAGGACGGGAAAATGGTAGTTTGTCATTGATTAGGTAAAATAGAATCCCTACTACAGTACCATATAAATACAGGTACTTTGTACCAGATAATGCCGGCACAAACAGTGCCACAATGAAAATCAAAAATGACATTGCGCCACCAAGTATACAGATTTTACCCAGTTCTATTCTGTTTTTTTCATCAATCGCCTGTCCATAGTCCTTAAAAATCCCTTTTGAAATTTTATCTTTGTCCTTAAACATTAATTTCCGCCTTTACACCCAATAACTCTTTATTTGCATCAAGCAATGGATAGATACAGTTCTTTAAAAAAGCTGTAACCTGTTCTTTACTTCTTCCAACGTATTTTGTCGGATTCATGGTCTTTTGAAGTGCTTCTTCCGTTAAATTAAAAGCACTGTCTGATGCTATTAATTCAAGAAGATTATTGTCTTTTCCTTCTACCTTAACCGTTTTTCCCGCTTCCATGGATAAGGTTCTGATTTTTTCATGAAGTTCCTGGCGGTCTCCTCCTAACTTCACGGCATCCATCATGATATTTTCTGTTGCCATAAATGGCAGTTCGCTCATAATGTGTTTTTCAATTACTTTAGGATATACAACAAGACCATCAACTACGTTTAAACACAAATCAAGAATTCCATCAATTGCCAAAAATCCTTCCGGAACGGAAAGTCTTTTGTTGGCGGAATCATCTAATGTTCTCTCAAACCACTGTGTTGCAGATGTAATTGCCGGATTCAAGGCATCCACAATCACATATCTGCTTAAGGAAGCAATACGTTCACTTCTCATTGGATTACGTTTGTATGCCATTGCAGAGGAACCAATCTGTGACTTTTCAAATGGTTCTTCTACTTCTTTTAGATGCTGTAATAAACGAATGTCATTCGACATCTTGGTTGCACTGGCAGCAATACCTGCAAGTACATTAAGTACACGTGTATCCATTTTTCTGGAATACGTCTGTCCAGATACCGGAACGCATTCTCTAAAGCCCATTTTTTTTGCAATCATCGGATCGATTTTATCAATTGTCTCCTGATCACCGTCAAAAAGTTCAAGGAAAGAAGCCTGTGTACCAGTCGTTCCTTTAGAACCTAATAATTTCATGGTAGATAACACATATTCCAAATCTTCATAATCAAGATAAAATTCCTGCAGCCATAAAGAAGCTCTCTTACCAACTGTTGTCGGCTGTGCAGGCTGGAAATGTGTAAATGCCAGTGTCGGTAAATCCTTATATTTATCAGCAAAATCAGCCAGTTCTTTCATTACATTGAGTAATTTTTTCTTAACAAGCTGTAGCGCTTCTGTCATAACAATAATATCGGTGTTATCTCCTACATAACATGAGGTAGCTCCTAAGTGGATAATACCTTTTGCTTTGGGGCATTGTACACCATATGCATAAACATGACTCATAACATCATGACGTACTTCCTTTTCTCTTTCTTTTGCCACGTCATAATTAATGTCATCCACATGCTCCTTTAATTCGTCAATCTGTTCCTGGGTAATTGCAAGACCTAATTCCTTCTCTGTCTCTGCTAATGCAATCCATAATCTTCTCCAGGTACGAAACTTTTTGTCAGGTGAAAAAATATATTGCATTTCCTTGCTGGCATAACGCTCAGAAAGGGGACTCTGATAACAATCTGTACTCATGTTTGCCTCCGTTAAATGAAATTTATACAGTTAACAGTATAGCATGTTTATTTTTCAAAGTCACCCCTAATATCATCATTTGGAGGGTCAATTGGATAATTTCCACTAAAACAGCCACGGCAGATAGAAGTCCCACCGGCAATCTCCTGTAAACGTTCTTCTTTTAGATATCCAAGCGAATCTGCCCCGATAATTTCCCGTATTTCTTCAACGGTTCTGTTAAAGGCAATCAACTGTTCTCTTGCCGGTACATCCGTTCCAAAATAACATGGCCATAAAAATGGTGGAGAAGATACTCTCATGTGTACTTCTTTTGCTCCTGCCTTTCGAAGCATATGCACAATTCTATCAGAAGTCGTTCCTCTTACAATTGAATCGTCTATCATAATGACGCGTTTGCCATCGACTGCTTCCCTAAGGGCATTGAGTTTTACCTGCACACTGCTTTCTCTGCTTTTTTGTTTGGGTTTGATAAAAGTTCTTCCTACATATGCATTTTTAATAAAGGCTGTAGCATAGGGAATCCCTGATTGAAGCGAATAGCCAAGTGCTGCACAATTACCGGATTCCGGTACTCCTACTACAATATCCGCATCAACCGGTGAATCTATCGCAAGATACTTTCCAGCCATAATTCGTGATTCATATACGCTTACACCATCGATTCTGCTGTCCGGTCTTGCAAAATAAATATATTCAAATACACATCTTGCCTGTTGTTCCTTTGGAAGACAGTGTGAAGTATCCGAGATAATTCCATTATCTTTTGAAATCGTAACAATCTCTCCCGGTGCCACATCTCTTACAAATTCAGCACCTACTGTATCCAGTGCACAGGTCTCCGATGCCAAAATATAACAATTGTCTCTTTTGCCAATGCAAAGCGGTCTGAATCCATAGGGATCTCTTGCACCTATAAGTTTTCTTGGAGACATAACGACAAGTGAATATGCTCCTTTGATTTTCTCCATTGCTTTGCCAACAGCCTGTTCAACCGTTGCTGTATGCAATCGTTCTCTTGCTATATAGTAGGCAATAACCTCTGAATCAATCGTAGTTTGGAAAATAGCTCCTGTCTGGCTTAATTCTTCCCGAAGCTGCACTGCATTAATTAAATTACCATTATGTGCAAGCCCAAGAGTACCTTTTACATAATTTAGCACAAGTGGCTGTGCATTTTCCCGCGTAGAACTTCCGGCAGTTGAATATCTGACATGTCCTACTCCAATATCACCTGTTAATTTTTCGATAATCTCCGGATTGAATGTCTCATTTACCAGTCCCATGTCCTTATGTGAAATCACTTTTCCCTTTGGTCCGTTCGTATCACTCACTGCAATTCCACAACTTTCCTGGCCTCTATGCTGCAGGGCCAGTAATCCATAATATATAGTAGTTGCTACATTGCCACCGTCTAAATCATACATGCCAAAGACGCCACATTCTTCTTTTAATGTACTCATCCATTTTCTCCCTGAAAATAAAAAAGACACTGCTGGCAGGGACGAACATCTTTGTTCTGCTTTCACAATGTCTTTTTAACTATTTTATTTTATAAACCGAGACGCTTAAATACTTCGTTGTAAGCTTCTTCAACATTCCCAAGATCTCTGCGGAAACGGTCTTTATCTAATTTTTCGTTAGTATGAACATCCCAAAGTCTGCAGGTATCAGGACTTGTCTCATCAGCAAGAATAATCTGTCCATGATAACGACCAAATTCAATCTTGAAATCAATTAACTTAATATCTGCCTGTAAGAAATACTCTTTTAAAACATCATTTACTTTAAAGGCATATTTTTTAATGGTATCAATCTCTTCCCATGTAGCAAGTCCAAGTGCTACTGCAAAATAAGAATTGATAAGTGGATCTCCAAGGTCATCATTTTTATAACTGAACTCAATAGTAGGCTCTTTTAAAAGAGTTCCTTCTTCTACGCCAAGTCTCTTTGAAAAACTGCCTGCTGCCACATTACGGATAATAACCTCAAGTGGTACAATTTCCACTTTTTTAACAGCTGTTTCACGGTCGCTTAATTCTTCTATCAAATGAGTTGGAACACCTTTTGATTCGAGAATTTTGAATACATGATTGCTCATTTTGTTATTAATAACACCTTTTCCAACAATCGTTCCTTTTTTAATTCCATTAAATGCGGTTGCATCATCCTTATAATCTACAATAAGAATATCCGGATCATCCGTTGTGTAAACCTTTTTTGCTTTGCCTTCGTAAAGCTGTTCCAATTTTTTCATCAGCGTCTCCTTAAACCTTTCTTTTATGAATACTATTTCTTAGCAAAGTATATCTCACACAATATACAAAATCAACTAACAAATTTACCAATAAATTCTCTTACCCTTGTATTTTCTGAGGCAAAAATATCATCGGGCGAACCCTGGGCTACAATCACACCGCCCTCCATAAAAACAATGCGGTCTGACAGTTCTTTTGCAAACTGCATTTCATGCGTTACAATAATCATTGTCATGTGTTCATTAGCCAGCTGTTTAATTACCTTTAACACTTCTCCTGTCAGTTCCGGATCAAGTGCTGAAGTCGGTTCATCAAAAAATAATATTTTAGGCTGCAGGGCAAGTGCTCTTGCAATGGATACTCTCTGCTGCTGTCCACCGGAAAGCTGATATGGATATGCATCCACTTTATCAGCAAGTCCTAGCTGGTCTAAGAGTTTCATTGCGCGCTCCACTGCTTCTTTTTTTGAAATCTTATCTACACTCATAGGTGCATCTATAATATTTTTAAGAACAGTATAGTGTGGAAAAAGATTGAAACTTTGAAATACAAGCCCGAAATTCTTACGGATTTTTTTCAAATCTGCTTTAGGGGCATATACACATTTATCGTGTGTTTCATCTTCCCAAGCTGCCTTTTCTCCCAAATAAACGAGTTCTCCGCCATCCATTCTCTCAAGCATAGTAGCACAGCGAAGAAGTGTCGATTTACCGGAGCCGGACGGTCCGATAATGGATACCACTTCTCCCTCTTTAACCGATAGGGATATATCTGTAATAACCTCTAATTCATCAAACGTTTTTTTCATGTTACGAATTTCCAATAAGTTCATATGCTGCCTCCTACCTGTAATATCCGGTCTTCTTTTCCAGGAATTCCATGAAAAAGGCTACCATATAATTGAAAATGAAATAAAAAACACCTGCTACCATAAGCGGCACAACAGAGGTTTCTTTTGCACCAATCTGCTTGGCAATTGTAAACATTTCAGCTATTGCAATAACAAACGCAAGAGAAGTGTCCTTTACAAGCGTAATTGTCTCATTCGTAACTGACGGTAATATTCTTTTAATGACCTGTGGAAAAATAATTTTAAAGAATGTCTGTCCTTTATTATATCCTAATACCTTTGCTGCTTCATATTGTCCAACCGGCATGGATTCTATCCCGCCACGATATATTTCTGCAAAATATGCTGCATAATTAATACTGAATGCAATAATAACAGCAACAAACCGGTATGCCTGGGATATCTTAAGTCCAAATGCATAATAAGGTGCGAAATAAACCACAATTAACTGTAACATCAATGGTGTACCACGCATAATGGCTATGTATATTTTAACGATTCCTCTTAAAACCGTGTTCTTTGACATACGCCCAAATGCAACAACAAGTCCAAGGGGCAGGGAAAAAAGCAGCGTCATAAAAAATATTTCTACCGAAACTAACATTCCGCTTCCCAATTGTATTAACATCATTGATACTGACATGTGTATTCCTCCAAAAAATCATTAAAAAGCATAAGATACCGGAGCCAAAAAGCCCCAGTATCGTTATTAATCTGTCTTATCTGTTAAGAATCTTGCAATTATTTGCCAAGGCAAACACTGTCAACTAATCCAAAATCACTATATTTTTCAGCAATCTTTTCAAAGGTTCCATCATCAACCATTTCCATTAATGTCTTTTCTACCTGATCTTTTAATGCATCATTGCCTTTGAAGAAACCAATACCATACTGCTCAGTTGAAAGCTGGTCATCTAAAACAACATATCCATCTCCACGAGAAGAAATCTGGTAATTAGCAACGCCGATATCAATTGCAAGTGCATCAATTGCTCCTGATTCAAGATCCATGAATCCCATGTTGTAATCAGAATACTGAACTAATTCTGTAAAAGAAGCAGCTAAATCGAGATTTTCCCTATTTTCTTCATCCTGCAGTGCAGCAAGTGCGGAAGAATCCTTCTGTACACCAACTATTTTACCTGCAAGGTCAGCTTTTGAAACAATACCTGAATCAGCGGCTACAACAAAAACCTGGCTGTTATCTACATATGGAACAGACCATGTATAATCATCTTCTCTGCCATTGATGGTAAAACCATTCCAGATACAATCAATAGAGCCTGAAGATAATTCCATGTCTTTTGCATCCCAGTCAATTGGCTGTTTTACTAATTCCCATCCGTTACGATCACATACTTCCTGTGCAAGGTCTAAATCAAATCCTACATATTCTCCATTATCATCCATATATCCATAAGGTGGAAATTCAGCATCAAATCCCACTGTAAAAGTAGTTCTTTCTGCTGTATCTGTTGCTTCCGGTGCTGATGTGCTCTGAGCACCACATGCTGTTAATCCAAATGCCAGAATGATTGCCATTCCCAATGCTGTTAATTTTTTCATACTTTTCTTATCCTCCTGAAATACATATGTACAGTTCATACTCTTTTTCTTTACCAGTTTAGCCCGCTAAAGAACATGGATATCGTATCAGAAGTCTTTTCTTCTGTCAACCGCATTTTTACTGTAAAAGCATCAATATAACTGCTAATAGCGGTTCATAAGTTCCAATACTTCTTTTGCATATTGAGGGTAATTACGGCTAAATTCTTTTAATTCCTTTTCCCCATCCCTTGCCAGTCGTTTATTATAATCAATTCTTGCTCTTAGCTTTTGTCTCTGCTGAATATAGCCATGGCGTAATTCAACCATTTCATTATGATTAATCAGTGCCTCCGTCCGGTGTAGCCATGCCTGTATATCCTGCAGTTGAAAACGTCTTAGACTGTGTATCAGTTCATTACGTTGAATAATCAGTTCTTCTTCGTTCTTTTTATCAATTTCACGCTCTTTTTTCTCTTCCTGATACAACGTCCATAAACGATTTAATTCTTTTGCACTTTTTGTATTGTATTTCATATATAAATAATCCAACAGATTCGTATTATTTACATAGCGTATCTTTACCGTATTCTGAAGAAGTATAATACGGTTAATTCCTTTTTGTGTTCGTACATATTCCTGTGTGTATTCAAGATATTTTATATAAAGAACCGTCAGTGCAACCGCTCCTCCAAGACCAACTGCAATATAACCAATGCTTGTCTTCATTTCAAATCCAAATTGCAAAACCAAAAGCATTACTATACATAACGCCATTGCAAAAATACAAATCATAACCATGCCTTTGCAGTTTTCAATGTCATGTCTTAGTTCACTCTGTCTATACAAAAAGCCATGCTTTTCACCATCTAATTTAGTTAAATCATCTTTAATAAGAACTTTGTAATCCTCTGCCTCTTTAATGTCATTGTAGGCTTTTGGCATATTTTCTTCCATTCGTTCCATAGAATAGTATTGTAAATCTGTCATGCGGTTCTTTTTTTCACTAAACTCTCTTTTTTCCCCTTCAAAATAAAGAACCCGCTTCGCTGCATCCTTAAGTTCATCCTTTTGTTCCTGTGGCAATGCATCCAATTCATCAAGATCCTTTATGGATGCCGTAACAAAATTATACTCATATGAAAGCTTGTCAAGTTCCCCAGATGCATCCTTAACCTGTTCAATCAGACTCCGAATATATTTTTCACGTTGTATCACGTCACTTAATTTAAACAGATTCCGCTCTTTGGCAAGACTGTCCCAGTCCCATTCAAAGTTTTCTTCTTTTTCTGCATCTTCAAAATATTCATCAAAGTAATCATCATCTCTGTGAAAGAATCTTGAGAATAAATTTTTAACAAACCCCATATTATATCCACCTTTAAATGCTTTCTGTGTGACTGTTATCCATTACTGCTGCGAAACACATTTGTACGATATTCTTCTTTGGCAAGTTCTGTCAAACGATCGATTTCTTCGTAAAACAGATTTCCTTTTCCTTTTTCGTCCCAGAGTTTCTGAAAGAAACGAACGGACGGACCTACTTCCCATCCCTGTTTTAACATCTCCATGTTTCTTTCTACTTCTAAAGAATCCTCATAGCTCTCCGGATGTCCTGACAAATAATCCAAATATTCCTGAGGCTTTGATCCCATTTTAAGTGCTGTCAAAAACTGCACATAGCTTTCGGTATTTGCATATGTATCATATGCTTTTTTAAAAAATTCTGCTGCCTTTTGAAACAGGAACTGATTAGCAGCGCATACTCCTAAATTATGATATATTTTTGCAAGCAGTTTTACCTGTGTTTCATCAACTTCCTTTAACAGACTGCTATACTCATCCGATGCCATACAGTATTTCTGATTATGCAATAATGAATCGGCTCTCAGTTTTCTTTTTTCCTGAATGGTTAAATGATTATTTTCCTTTAAAAAGGTAATCAGTTCTTCCCATTCTTCCTTTGAATAATAACCAACTTCATTCATCAATTCCATAATTGCTTTTTCAATTGCAAATTTCGTACCGATAAACTTAGAAATCTTCTCTGCTAATTCCGGCAATTCCAATTCTTCTTTTATCCATTGTATTAATTTAACGGACAAAAAAGAATCTTCCATAAGATAGGCATTATGATAGATGTAATAACATAATTCTTCTATTGAATAAAGACTTTGGCATTCTTCTGCAACATAATAAGGTCTTTTTGCATATTTGCCATAACATAATATCACTTGATTCAAATCACTGTCCTCCTTAAGAGAGTGTAATCTGTTGTGTGAAAACCTGTCCGGATGATGGAACAATTTCTCCAAATCCCATATCGGTAACGGATATTCGCAAAATATCTTCCGTCTCCATTAATACCTGCAAATGCAGTCTGCTTGTTCTTTCTTCTCGCGCCGGAAGTCCTTGTAATACCACTTCTACCGTCTTGACGTTTCGCCCGTCAAGAGGTGTAATCATGATTGAAAAGCTATTTCCATTATGTAATATAACGTCACATTCTTTTTTACTGTCATACCAGTTCTCTCCACCATTTAGCAGTGCCAAATACGAGGATTCCTGTTTTCTTATCACATTCATTCCTATATTAGCTTTCAGTTTATCTTTTCCAAGGAAAATTCGTTCCGGCAGATACTCTGTTTTGTTTAATCTCTCCTGCATGGAATAGCAGGCACCCTTACTATATAAATTATTGCCCCTGAAAACTCGTCTGTTGCGGCAAAGTATTCGAAGCGAATCCTTGCACCATTCTCCTGAAAATCCCTCACCAATCATGAACGCGCAGGAAACTATTTTATCTGCCGTAGTCTGTGCAATAATATTCTGAAAGGTCTCATCAAGCATAGCCGTCTCATTTCTTACTGCTTCATCATGACTGCTTTCTTCTACAAATGCAACAATCGGTTTGGTATGTTTATTCTGGTAAAAATGATAGCTTTTCATTATTCTTCCGACAAAGTCATACACTTCAACATCATGTTTCCAAAGTTCGCGCGGCTGATGAATCAAATAATGATAAATACTCTCTTCCCGTCCCTGAAATGCTATTTCTGTTTCTTTTAAATCAAGTAAAAGTGCAATTTTATTTAATACTGCAATGCTTCTTCCTGATAAAACAGGGACTGTAAACATAATACCTGCAATTTTACCCTTTATCGCCACATTGCCAAGCAAAGATAAACTTCTTTTGATAAATAAGGTCAATAAAGCAATCGGGTCAAAATATGCTTCCTCTACTGCCACTTCATCACCAACTAATGCATGTTCCAATAAATCGGTAATTAAAACACCCTCTTCCACAGCACAATAAGCTTCTGCTTCTTTTCCAAAAAACCACTGATTAACCTCACTTCTTTTAAAAAGGCAAACGGGTATATTATACTGTTCCATCCCTTCCACAAGGGAAACCGTCTGAAGATTTTCGTCATTCAGATGGCCGAAACTGATTTGTGCGTATTCATTTAATAAATCATATCCAATTATTATCTTGTCAGTTGCTCCAAACATACCCTGTCCTTCTTTTTACTGTGGCATAAATATATGATCCACCAGATATTTTTTGTAATCATATTCTTTTAACAAATCAAAGGAAGTATCATAATCTTTTAAAATATCTGCAATCGCAATATCATTTACAGTATTAAATCTATCTTCCAATATAACTCCTGTTGCGTCACTTTTTTGAATTGTTCCACTCTCTGTCAGTTGTTCTTTGTTGGCATATTCTTCTGTAATATAATATTGAAGTGTTTCGCCAAAGAAAAGTAAAAAGGCTTTCACAAATATACCACCATACATATTAGTCATTTCTTCCTTGATATATCCAACCGTTTCATCCTGCTCTCTGCTAATTACATAATGTAAGACAACCGTACTGTTTGGATTGCCTTTGTATTCTACAATAGATAAATTAGTCAGTTCCATTGCTTCCATTGAAAACTCTCTGAAATTCACAAAGAAAGGCATCATAATATGTTTTTTCACATAAAGAATTCGTAAAAATTCTATTATAATTTGTTTGGTTTGTTCTGATAAAGAATCCGTCTTTTCTGATTGGAATTTCAAAAAAGCAAGCATACAAACCTGTGGTAATTCATTTTCAATTGTGTACAACCGTTCCATTTCATAAAAAACGTACTCATCCACTACTCTGTCATGTATGAAGAATTCAAACGCACAGTAAGAAAGATATGCCATTTCTACATCTGCCTTGGCACCTCCGTTTACATACTGCTTTAAAACTGCAATCTCATCTCCAATAAATGCACCTGTTGATATTGTCTGCAACATCATCGTTTCACAGATACTATAGGTGTCCACGCAGAAATTACTTGCTGCACGCCATATATTACGAAGGTTCTTTGCCATTCCTTTATAGAAGCGAACCAGATAAGTTAAAACGGTTTCATTATATTTGCCTCGTTCAAAAGCGCTGAAAATCAAATACGTCATTTCTTTGCTTTCCACAAAGCCTTCATTTTCCAAAAGTTCTGCCGCAACTCTTACCAAAACTTTGGCTTCTATATTCTCTGCACCATATTCCAGTGCAAAATCAAATGCTTTTTGATAAAACCCTCGTATAACTAATAGTCTTACCAGTTCAATTCTGTCTTTTCGTAATATATCATCAGATTCTATCCGTTCAAGAATCTCATCTAATAACAAGCCATTGTCTTTTTCAAACCAGTGTAAAATCAGCTGCATACGTACTGCTTTTTTATAACTTGGCATAATTTCATCGGATTGTTCCAAATAACGATACCGATTCACATTCTGTTCCGTAATGTAGATAAGCTCCCTGTTTTCTTCACACATAAACAAATTAAATAAGAGATTATCTTCTGCATATTTTTCAAGAATGGGAAGCAGCTTTCTCGGAAGGAAAAACCGTTCTGTATTATATTCTAAGGTCTGGAAGAAACGATTCCCTCCAATATCCTCCAGTAAAAGGGTATATTCATTGCCAGGCAATGCTACATAAGCAACCCCATTATTTACAGGATATTTTTTTTCTATCTGCATGCGCTCATCTAAAATTACAACATTCACAATCTGACTATTCTTCACATAAATACTATGCACATATAATAATTTAGCCAATTGCTGTGCATTATCAGGCGTCAGCATTTCTTTAAAAATAATCTCCTGATAAAGGAATGCCAGATTACGGTCAATTTTACCGGCATATAATTGTTTTAATAAGAAACGTCCTATCTGCTCATGATAAGAGACATAGATATCAGAATATTTTTCCCGATTTCTCACCATAAACGCGTATAAATAAGCACTTCTTGATACCGTCAATTCGTTCTGATAGGAAAAATACATTAATACTCTCTTTGGTATCTGTCTCTCTCCCCTTAAATCCATTGACATCATATAATAATCATAAAGCCTGGTAATTGGGAAGTTCTTATTTACTGCCTGTTCATACCATGAAAAATACTGTACTCCAATCTTACTGCCTTTCATAAGAAGCGTACATACTGCCTGAAGTATCTCATCACTTGGTTTCTTTTTATATAAAAGAGATAAAATTCTAAAAATACCTTCATCATAATTCTTTTGGCGCAATGCAAGATATGCAATCTGCTGTATCAGATCATCAGATAAAATATCTTCTTTTGCCCCGAATAACAAAACTCTTTTTTCCTCTTCCTGTATTCGATTAAGTAAAGAAGGCATCGCATTTATAATTCGAATCAGTTCAAGATAAAATATCGGGCTACAGCAGCCTGCTGATATTTGTTTTAATGCAAAAGCCCATTTCTTGGCCGGATTACGGTTTAAATCTTCTGAAAGAGATAAAAGCAGCCAGGCAATTCGCCAATCCGAATTGTTTTTCTCAAATATAGTAAAAACCTTTTCGGTCATTTCTCTTGTATAAAACTCGTCCACATTATAAAGCGTAGTCAAATATAAGTAATAGCAGTATAACGTATCACTTAATTCTTCTTCTATTGGTGCAACCTGATAATCCAAAATCCATTTTGCTTCATTAAACCGTTCTTGTGTAATTAACAAATGTGCCTCAAACAGACTGTTTTCCACATTCTCTTCGTCAATGTTTTTTCTGTGTCCAATCAATTCGCCCGTTAGCAGGAGCCACTTTGACATATTGATTTTCTTCATTCTAAAATCAAGGAAATGGCGGGTAATTGCATAAGTAATACTTTTGCGTTTATGTCCGGTCAAACTTATTTTGCCAAATGAATTACGATTTACCTGAATCACTACTTCAAAGCTTCCATACATATGACGAAAAATAAGTCTGCCAAAATTTTTCCCTTCATGAAGATTTTCTTCATTAACATAAAAGGTATAGTGACAGCTATTTCCAAGAAAATCATTATCTGAAAGCTGATTTTTCTCAACGGTTAAAAAACTGCCATCCGCCTTAACATTCAGATGTGTATATCCCCATCCATTACGTTCTATTTTGACCACATGTGAAACTATTCCCTGCGGATTGTCTATCTTAATGCTGCTGTGTTCCGCAACATATTCTATTTTTTGTTTTTTATTGATTCCTATCAGAAATTCTTCCAGATTCCGGTTTTTTTCACCCTGTCTGCTCAAACCGTGGTATAGGTTTATGTATTTAGAGTCATTACCGGTTAAGACATCTTCAAAATTTGTCTGGGAAAAGAGTTTGACTGCTTCTTCCCAATTGCTTTTTGCAAGATTTGTAAAATGAAATAAATTTTTGATACTTCCAAGAGATGTCTCCATGTGTTCATATAAAACCATAGCAACAAAGGATATAATATATTCTCCTCGGTCCGATACAATGGAAAAATTGCCCTTTACCACATCTCCCGCTTCCATTCCTTCGCTGTTAAATTGGTAATCTATCTGTATCTGCGTACCGGAAAAATGTTCCTGTTTACAGGACATACGAATATGGGAGGTATAAATATCACCCTCCATCTCTTTACCGGACTGCTCTTCTATCGAAAAAGAACCATCAACAACCTCTCCCTCATGAAGAGAAATCTCTATCTTGGCACAAGAAAAAATCAGGGAGCCACCGTCATAATCAAAATCGCCATTTAAATATCCCTTGGTTTTTTCATTCAAGTGCTCCACCCCTTCCCTTCAAAAAACATTCATTTAAGTATACCATTAACATAATACTTTTTGCAAGAATGGCTAGAGCATGTAGTGCCCTTTTTTAGTAACTTCTCAGACTTTTTTTCATATAATATTTTTAAGGATTTCTTTAAAGGTGAATTATGTCCCATTTTCCATTAAAAGCAGCTCAAAATATGACACAGACCGGACAGTTGAAAATCAGTGTCACCTCCGACGTAGCTCCGATTCCCATTACAAATGCCACCATAAATATTACCCTAACCGGCAATCCCGATGTCACGGTAGAAGTTACAAATACAAACGAATCCGGTCAAACAGAATTTATTGACTTGGCTGCTCCCGATATCGAATACAGTCTCACCCCACAGGATGAACAGCCCTACTCTGAATACAATCTTACTGTAAGTGCACCCGGTCATGATCCCCAGGTCATCTCCGGTACACAGATTTTACCCGAGGTCAGATCTCTGCAAAACATTACATTGACTCCTAATGAATTTCAGGAGGCAGAATCTGATATTGTAATTCCAGCTCATACCCTGTATGGCGACTATCCTCCCAAAATACCGGAAGCAGAGATCAAACCGGTAAATGAAAGCGGCGAAATCGTCCTAAGTCGTGTCGTTATTCCGGAATACATTATCGTACATGATGGTTCTCCTGATGATTCTACTGCCACTAATTACTATGTAAGGTATAAAGACTATATTAAAAATGTAGCATCCTCCGAGATATATGCCACATGGCCGGAAAACACGATATATGCCAATATTCTTACCATCATGTCCTTTACACTGAATCGAGTATATACGGAATGGTATCGAAATCGCGGCTATGACTATACCATCACCTCAAGCACTGCTTTTGACCAAAAATGGATGTATGGACGAAACATATTTGAAAACATTGATTATCTTGTAGATACTATCTTTGCCAATTACCTGTCCCGCCCCGGTATCAGCCAGCCAATACTAACCTCCTACTGTGATGGCCGAAATGTAAGCTGTAGTGGTTTAAGTCAGTGGGGTTCTAAATACTTAGGTGACGAAGGATATTCTGCCATTGATATCATTCACTATTATTATGGCAATGATATGTTCATTAATACTGCTACGGCAATAAGCGGTGTACCATCTTCTTACCCAGGCTATACTCTGACTATTGGCGCAAGTGGGCAGAAGGTAGCGCAGTTACAGGAACAATTAAACCGTATTGCCAGAAATTATCCCGCTATTCCAACCATCAGTGCAGATGGAATATATGGTGAGAGAACTGCAGATGCTGTCAGAACCTTCCAAAGAATCTTTTCTCTACCCCAGACAGGTCAGACAGATTATGCCACCTGGTATGCCATTTCTGATATTTATGTCGGGGTCAGCAGGATAGCAGAACCCGGTCAATAACTACACTATATAAAGCAAAAACACCGGAAAGCCATAGCTTTTCGGTGTTTTTGTTACTGCTTTATTTAATCTTCATTTAATGCACACATAATGTCGTTGCTTCTCTGGATAAATCTTGTCATGGCATCTGCTTCAAGCGGTGCATGCTGTAATTTAGCCAAATCGTAAAGTTGTTCACAAATCATTGTTGTATTTTTACTGTCCTGATTTGCAAGAATATAAGATACCAATGGATGATTTGCATTTAATACAAGGGTTTCTCCATCTTTTCCGAAGTCTCCCATTCCCATTCCGTTCATGGAATACATCTTCATCATATCCTGCATTCTTCTAGACTCTTCGGATAAGGTAATCATAGATGAAATCTTTTTGTTCTTCAATTTCTCTACTTTTACTTTGATAGTTTCTTTCTTTAAAGCTTTCTTAAATATCTTTTCCAAGTCCTTAGCCTGTGCTTCCATTTCTTCCTGAGCTTTTTTGCTTGTCTTGCTTACAAAGGTATCTGTCAAATCTGCATCAATACGCATGAACTTAACACCTTCATTTTTTGATTCAAGCTGAGAGATAAATGGCTGGTCAATATTATGAGTCAGGATTACCGCATCCATTTTTGCCTGACGGAACATATTAATGTACTGGCTCTGCTGCTGCTCATCTGTTACATAATAAATAACTTTTTCTTTTTTCTCTTCTGCATTTTCGGTATCTGCTTTTTCAGCTTCTTCTACGGAATCTTCTATTGTATCTTTTTCTTTGTCTTCTTCTGATACTTCATCCGGGTCAACCGGTTTTACTTCCAGGCATTCCGGTAATGTCATATATTTTCCATATAATCTGTCATCTTTTCACAGAATTTATCATCCTTTAAGCAGCCAAATTTGATAAATGGGCTGATATCATCCCAGTATTTATCGTATTCTTCTTTTTCTGTTTTGCACATTCCGGAAAGTTTATCTGCCACTTTTTTGGTAATGTATTCTGAAATTTTCTTAACAAATCCATCATTCTGTAATGCACTTCTGGATACATTAAGTGGAAGGTCAGGGCAGTCAATAACACCCTTTAACAGCAATAAGAATTCAGGAATTACTTCTTTGATATTATCTGCAATAAATACCTGGTTATTGTAAAGTTTAATCGTTCCCTCTATTGATTCATACTCTGTATTAATCTTAGGGAAGTATAAAATACCTTTTAAGTTAAACGGATAATCCATGTTCAAATGAATCCAGAATAACGGTTCTTTATAATCCATAAATACATTACGGTAAAATTCCAGATAATCTTCCTTTGTACATTCATTTGGATGTTTGGTCCAAAGTGGCTGTGTCTCATTTAAGAGTTCCGGTCTTTTCTTGATTTTTAATTTAATCTTCTCATCTTTGACTTCTTCGCCATCTTTTGCATCCTTTTTCTCAGGAACGATGGTTTCTACGATTTCGTCTGTAGGAAGTTTTTCGTCTTCATTAATTGTCTGTGTTTCGTCTGTATCTGCTTTGCTTAAGTAAATTTCAGTCGGCATAAAGGAGCAGTATTTTTTAATAACTTCTCTTGCTTTATATTCATTACAGAATTCAAGTACATCTTCGTTCACAAACAAAGTAATTTCTGTTCCGACTTTATCTCTGCTGCCGTCTTCCATA
The DNA here is from genome assembly GCA_964487395.1 of uncultured Lachnospiraceae bacterium. Classification (GTDB taxonomy): domain Bacteria; phylum Bacillota; class Clostridia; order Lachnospirales; family Lachnospiraceae; genus RGIG8767. The sequence goes on from CAZAQH010000001.1 coordinate 56,031, forward strand.
GAAAACTCTGTACCGCCATCACATTCCCAGTGAACCGGTTTAGCACCCTCTTTAAAAGAAAGAGAATCAATGTGTACTTCATCCGCTACCATAAATGCAGAATAAAATCCTAATCCAAAATGACCGATAATCTGATCTTCATTTGTTTTATCT
>CAZAQH010000001.1:56193-83913 GCA_964487395.1 uncultured Lachnospiraceae bacterium
TCCAAAATGACCAATTATAGCACTGGCGTCATTTTTATATTTTTCAAGGAAATCCGATGCACCTGAAAAAGCTATCTGATTGATATACTCTTCCACTTCATCTGCTGTCATACCAATACCATTATCGATAAACTTAAGTGTCTTTTCCTTGGGGTTTACAATTACTTCAATCTTTGCCTTGTAATCATTCGGTAACTGATATTCACCCATCATATCAAGTTTCTTTAATTTGGTGATTGCATCACAGCCATTGGATATCAATTCTCTGAAAAAGATATCATGATCGGAATACAACCATTTTTTAATAATTGGAAAAATATTATCACTATTAATTGATAAACTTCCATGTTTCTCTGCCATAAATAATCACTTTCCTTTCCTGCTTCCATTGGCAATTTTTCTTCTGAAATAAAGTGTAATGCTACCTAAAATAAAAGTCAAGAAAAATTTAGCACTCATTTGTCGTGAGTGCTAATAATCTTATAAAAATGTTATATTTACGCCGTTTTCACAATTATAAACTTTTTCTAAACTATTCTTTAAAATGTGAATTGAATACTTCAAAGAAATCAGAAGTCGATACATTTTCATCGTGGATAAAGGTTATCTGATTCCATAATTCCTTATTCAGATTCCTGGTTAGGGATGCGACAAAACTGTCGTATTCATCTCCGAATACCTCTTCTCTTCTCTCTTCTACTATTTTTATCTTATTGGCATCAGTTACTTCTCTATTAAAGGTACTGATACATTTGATGATATGGTAACCAAAACGCGTCGTCACAACATCACTTATTTCATCTGTCCCAAGATTAAATGCTGCCTCTTCAAATTCAGGTTCCATTTCACCCTTACCAAAGGAATATATGGATGTATCATCTTCATTATATTTTTCAACTAAATCATCAAAATTTTCACCGGATTTAGCAAGTTCACAGATTTCTTTGGCACGGCTTAATTCTTCGGATTTAGCATAATCGGTATCTTCGACCAATTCACCATTTTCATCAAGTGTATATGTCTTAATTAAAATATGCTCCACTGTGATTGTTCTGGCTTCATCATCACTAATCTCCGGATTGATATCCTTAATCAAATAATGATACAGTTTTTCGCTCAAAGCATATTCTCTATACAATTCGACAATAGTATCCTGTGTAATCCCCATTTTCTCAATCTCAGTATCATTGAGGGAATCATAATACTGTGCCGCTGCATCACGGACAGTTTGCTCTTCACTGTCATTCAATGTAACATTGTGCTTTTTAGCTAAAAGTGTCATGGCTTTAATCTGTGCTATTTTTGCAAGCGCCATTTCTTTTACATTTTCTTCCAATGTAATGCCATCAATCTGTGTATCCCATATCTGACTTCCATATACTTTTTCATAACGATTTTGTATGTTCGTCAAATACACCATGATTTCCGGTGTCTGACAGGATTCATCTTCAATTCGAAAAACTTCATTTCTGCCAAAACCGGTTGTAAGCACTACTTTTGTCCCATCTGCATTACTGCCACAGGCTGTCAGACCAAATAGTAGAACAAAACACAGTATAAATATTAAATAACGTTTTCTTTTCTGTCTATTCATTCATAACCTCATTTTACGACCTGTTCATTTTATCAAGTATACTGCGGGCTACCGACAATCCATTGGCAGATGCCTGTTGCAATCCTCTGGTAACACCAGCTCCATCACCAATAGCATAAAGTCCGCTGATGCTGGTTTCAAAGTTCTTGTCTACTACTACTTTATTAGAATAGAATTTCACTTCTACGCCATAGAGTAATGTCTCATCACTTGCAATACCCGGTGTTACTTTATCAAGTGCTTCTAACATTTCTACAATGTCAACCATAATACGGTGTGGAAATACCAGGGATAAATCACCTGGAACTGCATCCTTTAAGGTCGGCATCAGATTATTGCGGTACAATCTCTCTTCGGTCGTCCGTCTTCCTCTTTTGAAATCGCCATAGGTCTGTACCAAAATATGATCACCACACAGCATATTAGAAAGCTGGGCAATTCTTTTACCATATTCAATTGGCGATTTAAATGGCTTCGTAAAGTTTTTAGATACTAAAATAGCAAAATTAGTATTATTCGTTTTTAATTCTTTTCCTTTATACGCATGACCATTTACAACAGCCAGATTACTCTCATAATATTCCGTTGCTACTTCACCTGATGGATTGGTGCAGAAAGTTCTGACCTTATCATCAAAAGTCGGTGTATGATAAATAAGCTTGGCTTCATAGAGATTTTCATTTAAAAACTGCATGACTTCATCTCGTACTTCTACTCTGACACCTACGTCAACCGTTCCTGGAATCGTCTCGATTCCAATCTCGTCACATTTTTCTGAAAACCAGCCTGCACCTTCTCTTCCTACAGCACATACTATCTGGTCTGCGTAGTATTCTTCTCCACTTTGTGTGAGGATTCCTACTGCTTTGTTTTCTTTTATTATAATCGTATCAACCATAGTATTAAACATCATGGTGACACTTTTTTCTTCAAGATGATGCTGTAATTTCTGGTAAATTTTGTATCCTTCTTCTGTTCCCAAGTGTCTGATTGGACATTCAACAAGCTTTAAATTAGCATTAATGGCTTTTTTTCTAATCTCACGAATCTCTTTTTCTTTATCTATTCCATATACATGCTCATCTGCACCAAATTTCAAATAAATCTCATCGGATTCATGAATAAGCTGTACAGTCTCATCATAACCAAGTATTCCAGGCAAATTGCCACCAACATCCGGAGATAATGATAATTTCCCATCAGAAAAAGCCCCCGCTCCTGCAAAACCAGTCGTGATAGAGCATGGCTGACAGCCCACGCACTGCTTTGTCTGTCTTTTGGGACAATTTCTTTTTTCAATGGAGCGTCCTTTTTCCACCAATAATATTTTTAAATTTTTATCTTGATTGGCAAGTTCATAAGCACAGAAAATACCGCCTGGTCCTGCTCCTACAATAATCACATCAAATTTATCTGCCATTTAATTCACTCCTATCATCATTGTGTTATCCAACACAAAAAAGTATAACACTTCCTTTTGTAAAATCCTATAAAATAAACGTAAAATATAGTAAAAGAACGTATCGTTTTATTTTAAAAAATTTGCATAAAATACATTGTATGGCTATACTAAGTAAAGAGATTCAAATAGAAACCGGAGGCCACACAATGATTATTAATGAAAAAGATCCCGAGATTCTGAAAGAAATTCAAAACCGTTTTGAAAAAGACCGGTTTGCTACAAGCATAGGTGCCATTATTGAAAAAGTAAATGACGGATACGCCCTGTGTTCACTTACAATAACAGAAGATATGCTGAATGCTGTTGGTTCTGTTATGGGTGGTGTTTATTTTACACTTTCTGATTTTGCTTTTGCTGTTGCATCAAACTGGAATAAACCGATAACTGTTTCACTAAACAGCAGTATTTCTTTTTTAAGTGCTGCAAAAGGAAAACGTCTGATTGCAGAAGCAAGATGTATCAAGGAAGGTAAAACAACCTGCTACTATATTGTAGATGTCTGTGATGATACCGGTTCACTTATTACTTCCAGCACAATGAACGGATTCATTAAACGATAATCTATTCCATAACATCATTCCACATATTCGTTATATATTCTATTGAAAAATTAGGATCCTGTTTTACAATTTCATTTTCTGCTTCTAATTCCGGTGTATATTCATTTAAGGGATAAACAGTAATTCCCTGTACACCGGATTTTAAATGCGAAACTATTGGAATTGCTTCATGTGATATAATTTCCGCTTCTCCATTTTCCTGTTGTTTAATTGTCACTTTTGCCATTGCACCTAACATCCTGTCAGCAACACCATCTCCCGTTCCACTGGTGGCATTTACAAAATTACCAAGTGAATAATAAACCAAAGTCTGCTTTCCATCTGTACCTGTTATCCATTCCACCGGTTCAATCACATGGGGATGTGTTCCAATTACAAGATCCACTCCAATATCAGATAAATACTGTGCCAAATTTCCCTGTTCTTCTGATTGTGTATGTTGATATTCAATTCCCCAATGCGGACATACAACAATAAAATCTGACATTGTTTTGGCCAGCTCCACATCTTGTTTGATTTTATCTTTATCTATATAGTTCACTAGGTACGGAGCATCTTTCGGTACCTCAATTCCATTTGTTCCATAAGTATAATTCAAAACTGCAATTCTTATTCCTTTTTGCTCAGTAATCACTATTTGACTATCTTGGTCACTCTGGCTTTCATTGATTCCTGCGACCTTTATGGCCGGATAATTGGTTTTCCAGAAATCCAAACAGTTACGTACTCCTTTTTCTCCCTTATCAAGTGTATGATTAGTCGCATGTAAAATAATATCAAATCCATTATTTACCAATGCATCCCCAACTTCATATGCCCCGTTAAAACAAGGATATCCCGATAATCCAAGTTCAGTTCCTCCAAGAATAACTTCTTGATTTACCAAGGCAATATCTGCTGCTTGTGTTTCACTTTTTACATGTGTAAATAAATGATTATAATCATAACTTCCATCTGCAAGTTTTCCACTGTCACTTACAGGTGTATGTAAAAGAACATCGCCTACCATCATTAATGTAATACTTTCATCAATTTCTGACTGCTGTGTCGATTCTGTTTCTTGTGTATTCTCAATGATTTTGGAAGTTTCTTCCACATTTATTTTCTTGGTGTCATCTGTTTCCATCATTGTGGATACTTGTTCATTGACTACTCCAGTCTCTTTATTTGAATTTACTTTGTGGTTGCATCCCACTGTCATTACTACGAGCAGACATAAGCAAATTATGGCAATTCGACTTCTTTTCATTTATTTGATTACCTCTTAAATTATCATTTTGGTATCATTACATTAGTCAAAAAAAGCCTGCTTGCCAGTACATCTTAAGGGATATACCACGCCAGCAGGCTTTTACTCCATTTTACTGAAGATGATACATGGTGTTTTCATCTAAAAGCATCATTCTTGCATCTTGAAGAGTCTGTACTGTCTTATCCGGTTCAGATGTTTTCAGTATCATAGCTCCGGTTTTCGCTGTTGCCATTGCGTACATATATTCAATGCCGATGCCTGCTGCCGATATAATTCTAAACAGGGAAGATAAAGTTCCTACACGATTTTCCAGTCTGACAGCAATTACATCTGTCAGCATTGCAGAAAATCCGCTTTCCTGTAATACTTTTTTGCCTTCAATAGGATTGGATACAATCATACGAAGTAAACCATATTCACTTGTATCTGCAAGCGAAATAGAAAAAATATTGATATTATGATCTTTTAAGCTCTCTGTTACTTCTTCCAAAGTTCCTACACGGTTTTCGATAAATACAGTTAACTGCTTTACAAACATATTTAACCCCTCCTTAGAATCTCCTTTGAATTAATCATTAAAGTTACGTTTATCAATTACATGCTGTGCTTTACCCATGCTTCGTTCAATTGATTTTGGTGCTACAAGTTTGACTTTAACGGCAAGTCCAATTGCATGCTGAATCGCCATTGCAATTTTCTTAGTAAGTTTTTCAAGTTCCTTAATCTCATCTGAGAAGAAACGTTCTTCTACTTCTACCTGTACCTCTAAAGTATCAAGGTTATTTACTCTATCTACTATCATAAGGTAATGAGGTGTTGTTTCACCAAGTTCTAAAAGAGCACTCTCAATCTGTGATGGGAATACATTGACACCACGGATAATAAGCATATCATCAGAACGTCCTTTAAATCTGGAAATTCTGGCAGTTGTTCTTCCACATTCACATTTTTCATGTGTAATGCTTGTTAAATCTTTTGTCCTGTAACGGATAAGCGGAATACCCTCTTTTGTAAGGGTTGAGAAAACAAGTTCTCCTGTTACGCCATCTGCTACCGGCTGTAATGTCTCCGGATCTACAATTTCAGGAAGAAAGTTATCTTCAAATACGTGAAGTCCTTTATGGAATTCACAATCACAAGCTACACCCGGTCCCATAACCTCACTTAATCCATATATATCATGTGCATGAATATTTAATTTTTGTTCAATCTGCTGACGCATTTTTTCAGTCCATGGTTCTGCACCACAAATGGCAGCTTTTAATTTAATGTTGCCGAGTTTGCCCATTTCTTCCAGTGTCTCTGCAATATGAAGTAAATAGGATGGTGTACACATAATTCCTGTTGCGCCAAAGTCTTCCATCATGGTAACAAGCTTTTTCGTATTACCGGTAGACATCGGAACAACGGTTGCTCCTAAATGCTCTGCACCATAATGTGCTCCCAGTCCTCCTGTAAAGAGTCCGTATCCATAAGCAATCTGAATGACATCTTCTTTACCAAGACCTGCCATAGAAATAGCTCTTGCAACGCATTCGCTCCAAATCTCAATATCACGTCTGGTATATCCAACTACAGTTGCTTTTCCTGTGGTTCCACTGGATGCATGTATACGTACAATTTCCGAACGGGGAACTGCAAACAAGCCAAATGGATAAGTATCACGTAAGTCTGTTTTCGTGGTATAAGGAAGTTTGGGTAAATCTTCAATTCCTCTGATATCTCCAGGTTCTAATCCAACCTGCTGCATTTTTTTGCGGTAATGCTCCACGTTGTGGTAAACTCTGTCTACCAATTTTACAAGTCGTGCACTTTGCAATGTCTGCATTTCATCACGGCTCATGCATTCTTTTGTCTCATTCCAAATCATGAAAAGCCTCCTGTTAATTATAAACTATATCCTGCCTCAAATGCCTGCAAATTCTTTTCTACTGTCTTAGGAGGAACGGTTGATTTGATTACCTCAATCCATTCTTCTTTCTTAAATGACATATGCTTTGCTGCTGCCCCAAGTACTACAACATTAAATGATTTTGGGGAGTTAATTTCTTTTGCTTTTGCCATGGCATCTACAACCAAAGTCTTACGTGCTGCCTTTAATTTATCAATAATTCCTTCCGGATAAACAGCAGCTCCTGTTACAACGGTAATTGGCTCAATCTTCTGGTCATTTACAATCACTACACCATCTTTTTTTACAAAATGAAGATAACGAAGTGCCTCTAAGCGTTCAAATGCAATTAAAACATCTGCACATCCTTCTTCAATAATAGGCTCTGCTACGCTCTCACCATATCGTACATAAGTAACAACACTACCACCTCTTTGTGCCATTCCATGTACTTCTGATAATTTCACATCATATCCGGCTTCTATTGCAAGTTTTCCTAAAATTCTACTTGTTAGGAGGGTACCCTGACCGCCAACTCCTACAATCATAATGTTTGTCGTTGCCATCTTATTTTGCCTCCTTTTTAATCGCATCAAACTTGCATAACTGCATACATAAACCGCATGCGTTACACATTGTTTCATCGATTGAAATCGTACCATCTTCATTTTTTGTAAGTGCAGGGCATCCTGGTCTTAAGCATGCACCACATTTTTTACATTTTTCAGAAACCGGAACACATTTATCCGGAAATACATTGCCTTTTAAAAGTACGCAGGGAGATTTTGTAATAATAACAGAAACTTCATCTCTTGCGGTTTCTCTTTTTACAATTTCTTCCAGTTCTTTTGTATCAAATGCATTTACTTCGTATACATGCTCGATTCCCATAGCCTTGCAAAGGTTATAAATATCAATTGCATAGGTCGGTTCTCCGCTAAGAGTTTTACCGGTTGCTGCATGATCCTGATGACCTGTCATACCAGTTGTGGAATTATCTAAAATCATAACTGTTCCGGTTGCGTTGTTGTATACCATATTCATTAAAGAATTGACACCTGTATGAAGGAATGTAGAATCTCCGATTACAGCCACCCAGTTTTTAATGTAATCTTTTCCTTTGGCTTTTTCCATGCCGTGAAGACTTGAGATACTTGCTCCCATACAGATTGTGGTATCAATTACATTTAATGGTGCAACAGCACCTAATGTGTAACATCCGATATCGCCGGCTGCATGAATTTTTAATTTATTAAGTACAGAGTATACACTTCTGTGCGGGCAACCTGGGCAAAGAATAGGAGGACGTGCCGGAACTTCTGCCTTTGCATCCACTTCTAATTCCTGATGAAGAACAGCCTTACGAAGCATGTTTGCACTGTATTCACCCTGAACAGTAAATAATTCTTTTCCTTCTGCTTTAATTCCCCAGGATTTCACCTGTTCTTCGATAACCGGCTCTAATTCTTCAAAAATAATAAGTCTGTCTACCTTTGAAGCAAAGTCTTCTATCATTTTTCTTGGAAGTGGATTAACAAGTCCAAGCTTTAATACAGAAGCATTTGGTATAACTTCTTTGATATACTGATAAGCAATACCACAGGTAATAAAACCAATCGAGGTATCGTTTAATTCTACTTTATTAATAGGGAATGCTGTTGCATCTGCTGCCATATCCTTTAATCTTTTTTCAACAACAAGGTGACGGCCAATCGCATTGTTTGGCATCATAACATTTTTTCTGATATCTCTTTCATATGGAACATCAACTGGTTCGCATCTATCTTCCAGATTTACAATGCCCTGTGAATGAGCAAGTCTTGTTGTGGTACGTAAAATAATAGGAGTATCGTATTTTTCGCTTAAATCAAACGCATACTTCATAAATTCTTTTGCTTCTGCACTGTCAGATGGCTCTACAACCGGCACCATGGATGCTCTGCCAATCATACGGGTATCCTGCTCGTTCTGTGAGCTGTACATGCCAGGATCATCTGCGACTACTAAAACCATACCGCCTTTTACGCCTATGTAAGACATTGTATATAATGGGTCACTTGCTACGTTAAGTCCTACGTGCTTCATGCATGCCATAGAACGCACCCCGCTAATGGAAGCGCCACTTGCAACCTCAACTGCTACCTTTTCATTTGGAGCCCATTCAGCATAAACCCCTTCATATTTCACAAGATTTTCGCTAATCTCTGTACTTGGAGTACCTGGATAAGCTGCGGAAACCTTCACCCCTGCTTCATAAGCACCACGGGCAATTGCTTCATTTCCTAACATGATTTTCTGTTCGCTCATAACACTAATCCTTTCAAATCTTTCTTATCTTTTCATTCCATTATACTTTCACAAGTGACTTTACTTTCTTCGCTTGCACTAACTTTTTAATAATACCACATTTTCAACATAAAAGACTATAGTTTTTCAAAAAAATCCGGCTTTTCAGCCGGATTTTCGCGTTTGTTATTATTATTTGTTATTTACTTGTGCTTCTTCGTCAACGAGAACCTTTTTACTTGATACCATAACTTTTTCTTCATAACAAGAGAAGATTTCATTTATTTTTTCTTCATCCGGTTTTTTAGTAAAGATTGTCACTACAGGAACTACAATGAATCCAACAAGCATTGCTGCTGCTCCTGCTGTAATGGAAGAATCAAACCATTTAAAGAACATATTAAGTACTGTCATTCCAACACCAACGATAAAACATGCCCATACGGAAGCTTTTGAAACCTTTTTCCAATATAATCCATACAGGAATGGAGCTAAAAACGCACCTGCGAGTGCTCCCCATGAAATTCCCATAAGCTGAGCGATAAAGGTCGGTGGATCTAATGCCAGGATAACGGAAAGTGCAATAAAGAACACAATCAGTACACGCATAAAGAGTAACTGTCTTTTCTCTGACATATCCTTAATAATATTGCCTTTGATAAAATCAAGTGTAAGTGTAGAGGAAGATGTTAAAACAAGGGATGATAAGGTGGACATGGATGCGGATAACACCAGTACCACAATGATTCCCATCAAAACATCCGGAACTGTACTAAGCATAAGTGGAATAATACTGTCAAATGCTATGCTTCCATCTGCTTTATAAATTGCCGGCTGATCAAATAATCTTCCAAAACCGCCAAGAAAATAGCTTCCGCCTGCCACAATAATGGCAAATACAGTAGAAATAATAGTTCCTTTTGAAATATCACTTTCACTTTTAATAGCATAAAATTTATGTACCATCTGTGGCAATCCCCAAGTTCCTAATGATGTTAAGACGATAACACTTAGAAGGCTTGGAGGATTTGGCCCAAAGAACGAAGCAAATACACCAGGCTGAGCCACTCCCTGATATGTTTCTCCAGGAATGTTTGCAAGTTTATCAACTGCATCCATGAAACCGCCCTGTCCATTCAGTACCGCTAAAACAACCGCTACAATACCGACTAACATGATAATTCCCTGAATAAAATCGTTAATTGCCGTTGCCATATAACCACCGAGAATAACGTAAGCGCCTGTCAATACCGCCATCGCAATTACACACACTTCATATGGAATATCAAATGCAACCCCAAAAAGTCTTGATAATCCGTTATAAATTGAGGATGTATATGGTACAAGGAAAACAAAAATAATCATGGAAGATGCAATTTTTAAAGACTTTGACGAAAAACGTTCACTAAAAAACTGTGGCATGGTTGCTGAATTTAAATGTTTTGTCATAATACGGGTTCTTCTTCCAAGCACAATCCATGCAAGCAGACTTCCGATTACTGCATTACCAATTCCAATCCATGTGGATGATAATCCATATTTCCATCCAAACTGTCCTGCATATCCTATAAATACAACGGCGGAAAAATAAGAAGTTCCATAAGCAAAAGCAGTAAGCCACGGTCCTACGCTTCTTCCTCCCAATACAAATCCATTTACATTTGATGTATGTTTTCTACAGTAAATACCTACTCCAAACATACAGATAAAAAATACTACCATTAATGCTACTTTAATAATCATCGTTTTATTCCCTCTCTTTGCATTTTCACTTTAAACCGTAACGGTTTTAAGCGTTGACGCTTTGTTGTGTTAAAGTATAAGGGAATATCCAAATTCTGTCAAGGGTTTTTGTCTTTAATTAACAGAAACGTAGCTTCCACCACTAGCATACTTTTCTACTACAATCTGATTGTCAATCCGCTCCCGTAATTCCGGAACATGGGAAATAAGTCCAATCATTTTATTGTTTTCTGCAAGCGACTGTAATGTATTGCATGCCTGATTTAGGGATTCTTCATCAAGTGCACCAAAGCCTTCGTCCACAAATAAAGTCTCTATCTGAACTCCTCCGCTTTCTGCCTGAATGCAGTCGCTCATGCCAAGTGCGAGAGCCAGTGATGCTTTAAAGGTTTCGCCACCGGATAGAGTCTTTACCGAACGTTCTTTTCCTGAATAAAAATCCATTACCGTGATTTCCAGATAATCTTTTTTTCTTCCATCGGTTACTTGCTTAGCTCTTCTCAATTCATATCTTCCATCTGTCATAGTCTGCAGACGCATATTAGCAGCACGCAAAATTCGTTCAAAATATCCCGCAAGTACATACTGTTCAAATACAAGACGCTTAGGATTATTGCCATTTGCAAGATCATCTAAATCTTTTACGAGTCCATATTGTCCTGCAATCTTTTCTGATTTTTTATAATTATCCCGAATACCGTCTGCGCTTTGTCTAATTTGGCTTAACTGTATGTTTTTTTGTTTTAATGCTTCATCAATTACAGTTTTCTCATTTTCCAAAGACATTATCTTGTTATTTAAGTCTTCCAGTTCAACCGGCTTTTTGTCTTTCAGATTTTTCTCCATATGTTGCATCATATTCTCTGCAGATGCTTTTTCCTCACCATATGATACTATCTTTTGATTAATGGATTCCGTATTATCCAGATACTGCAGTGTCTGTGTATATTCGGAAATATCTTTAAATCCGGCAGTTCTTATACTTTCTGTAAAATGCTCTTCTTTTGCCTTTAAAAGTTTTTCTGCATCTTTTATATTTTTTGTGATTTCTGTCAGTGTTTTTTCTTTTTCCGTCTTTGTTCCTTTATCTAACTGATATTGATTCATACTGCTGCTAAAGTTTTCTTTTGCCTTTTTAACATCACTATCAACGTAATTTCTTACAAGTGTTGGCAGTTTAATTACCTCTTCTTCCAGTTTAGCTAGCTTCGTATTTTCCTCTTCTAACTGTTTTTCTTTTAATTCACATTCTTTTTTTTGTTGAAGAGTTTTTACAAATAATTGGTTACACATTTCATTAATCTGTTCAAAATCTTCTTTTAATTTATTCAGGTATTCTTCATTTAATTCTGCATTTTCCATAGAAGCAATATTGGGATGGGACAAGGAACCACAAACTGGGCATGGTTCACCCTCTTTTACCATTCTGGCAGCGATTCCTACTACTGCTTTACGGTAATCACTCTGAGCTGTTTCATAAATATTTCTTTTTTCATCCGCCTCATCCTGACTCTTTTTATATTCAGTCTGTAGCTTTTCATATAATGGATGAGATATTTTTAGTTCCTGTTGATAGTTTTGAATAAGCTTATTTGTCTCTGCAATCTTTTCATAAATATCAAATGCCTGTTGAATTTGTTCTCTGCATTCAAATAAAGGCTGAAAGCGTGCGATGTTTTGTTGGATTGCTGCTATCTCTTCATTCGTAATGCGTAGTTTTTCAGCAAGCCGTTCTATTTCTGTTGCTTTTGCTCTCAATTCTTTTTCTTCATATTGAAGTGTTTGGGCTTTCTTTGCCAGTTCCAGCTGCTTTTCAAGTTCTTTGATATATGGTGCATTTTCTTGCAGTTTTTGGTGTTTAATTTGAACTTTTTCATAGTCTTCAAACTCTTTGTTTATCTGCTGTGCCACCGTTTTTTCTTTATGCAGTTGTATAATCTTTTCTTCGTAATCTTTTTGTTCCTGGATGGTTTTTGCAATCTTTTTTTGTTCTTCTTTGTATAAAGTCTCCAAATATTGGGCGGCTTTTAAAAAATCTATATTATCTCCATTTGTCATTTCTTCCCACTCATCCGTAGAAAGGGTAAGCATATGGATATCTTCTTCCATTTTATTTTTATATATTGTGTATTTACCAAGTAATTCTGCTGACATCTCTTTTAATTTTGACTGTAATTTGGCATACATTCCTGTTGCAAATATCTGTCTGAATATGGATGTTTTTTCAGCCGGACTTGCCAGAATCATTCTCGAAAAATCGCCCTGGGCAATCATGGAAATCTGTTTAAACTGCAAAACATCCATCGAAAGGATTTCTTTTATTTTTTCTGTTACATCATTATTTCCGGCAATAATTGTCCCATCCGGTAATGTGAGATTTGCATTTTCTCTCTCTTTTGTACTTTCGCTTGCTCCTGATTTTCTTTTTTTAGGTCGTAAATATTCAGGATTACGGTAAATAAAGTATTCCTGTCCTTTATGTGTCATAATAAGTTCAACATAAGTCTTGGTATCCTCATCTGCAAAATCACTGCGCACGGATCCCTTTTCTCGTACATCACCACTTAATGTTCCATACAGAGCATAGGTCAAGGCATCAAAAACAGTGGTCTTTCCGGCACCGGTCTGACCTGTTATTAAAAAGAGGTTATGGTTTTGAAATTTTGTGAAATCAATGGTAGTCTTATCTTTGTAAGGTCCCCATCCACATATAGTAAGTAATACCGGTTTCATTTTAAAACTCCATTTCCTCAAGAATCTCATTAATTATTTGTTTTCGTTCTTCATCCATATCTTTTTCTCGGATACTGCGATAAAAATCAGCAAATAATTCATTCGTGGTTTTGTTTTCTATATCTTCCATAATTTTATTTTCCCGTATGCTGCTCATTTCATTTTTCTCAAACAAAAGTTGCATAATATTAGGATATACGTTACGAAGAGTATTGATTGGGTCAATTAATTCTTCTTCATTGGTGAGTGTGACCTGAAGATAATCCTCTGTATCTGCAAGCCTTGTGGTTGAAGGCTCAATCAGTTGTTCCAGCTTTCCTTTGATTTTGCGCATGCCATGCAGTGGATGCAGTGGCAGTCTGGTCATTTCAATATTTCCTTTTTCTTTGATATCTACAAGCGTAACACTTTTTTCCTGTTCACATTCTGAAAAAGAATAAGCAATTGGGGCACCGGCATAATTTACCGGCGGATTATCTTTTTTCATTCTTTGCGGTTTATGTATGTGTCCAAGTGCTACATAATCAAAGTCTTTAAATAGTCCTGTGTCGACGCTATCGAGACCCCCCACAAATGCTCCCGTCTCCGAATCAGATAATTCCGGCTCTTTTCCTTCACTGGTAACAAAGTAATGAGTAATTAAAATATTTCTAATATTCTGACTTTGTTCCACCGTTTCAAGCATTGCAGCAACTGCATCTTTGCTGGTCGTTACGGATAACAAGGCAGGCTTAACAAAGGGCATCATAGTAAATATAATGTCCCCGTACTCGTCTTCTAATGTAATTTGCTTAAGCTTTTCCTTAAAAGTTCCTGCAATATATACGGATTGTTTTTCTAATATTTTTTCTGCAAACTCCAGGCGTTGTGGTGAATCATGATTGCCACTAATAATAAAAATCGGAATATTAAGCATTCTTAATTCATCCAAAAAATCATTCATTACGGTAACCGCCTCTGCCGTCGGAACCGCCCGGTCATATACATCGCCTGCAATCACAAAAGCCTGCACGTTATGAACACGTGCAAGCTCTACCATTTCGTGTAATACAGCCTTTTGATCCTGCAGCATATTGAAATTATTAACAGTCTTTCCTATATGCAGGTCTCCTGTATGTATCAATTTCATGTTGAATCTCTCCTGATAACCTACAGATGATTATTTAGCTTCTACCCATTTAATATCTACCTGCATGCCGATTCCATCTGCGATACGAACAAGCATATCTACAGTAGGATTATAAGTGCCATTTTCCATACGTGCAATGTTAGGTCTTGCAATTCCGGTACGTTCTGCAAGAATCTGCTGCGTAATATGTTTTTCTTTTCTTAATTTTACAAATTGCTCCATAATCTCTGCTTTAATTCTGGTCTGATTCTGTTCTAATAAACAACTATTTCCTTTTCCGTCTGTAATCTTGTAATCGCTTGTTTTCTTTGCCATGTTTTTACACACCTTTCTTCTCATATTTTTCAAATGTATATGTTGTATCAAAATAAACCTGTTCATCACTGCTTGCCGTCATTTCCCATTCTTCTAATTCATCTAAATTAGGGAAAAAGGCATCTGCCTCATACTCACGGTCAATCTTTGTAACGTGAATAGTATCGGCGTACGGAAGCATCTGTCTGTACACAGTCTCTCCACCAATAATATAAACATCCTGTGTATCATATTTTTTTAACTCTTCCAATAGTTCTTCTATTCCATGTACTACCATAGCGTCTTTTACTTTATAATCCCGATTGGTTGATAAAATAATATTGGTTCTGTTTGGTAATGGCAGTCCATTCGGAAAAGTCTCCAATGTCTTTCTGCCTAAAACAACTACTTTGCCGGTTGTCTCTTTGCGAAACATTTTATGGTCGGCCGGTATACTAATCAGAAGTTGATTCTTGTTGCCGATTGCCCAATTACTGTCTACTGCTACAATCATATTCATAATTCGTTCATCCTCTCTTTTCTACACTAAATGGCAATCGGAATATCCTTAATCTGTTCGCCGGTAATGTAATTTGTGGCTGTTACATCATTTCTTGTAAACTGGTAAAAATCATGAATATCCGGATTCAAAGTAAATTCAGGTGCATCATACTGTGGACGGCTTATCAATTCCTCGATAATTGGAATGTGTCTGTCATAAATATGTGCATCTGCTATCACATGAACTAATTCTCCAACTCTCATATCGCAAACCTGTGCAAGCATATGCACTAAAACAGCATATTGTACTACATTCCAGTTGTTAGCTGCCAAAACATCCTGTGAACGCTGATTGAGAATTGCATTCAGTGTCAGTTTATCATCCCCCTTTTTCTGTGTTACATTAAAGGTCATACTATACGCACACGGATAAAGATTCATTTCATGTAAATCCTGATGAACGTATATATTGGTCATAATACGTCTGCTGAATGGATTGTTCTTTAAGTCAAAAATAACACGGTCAACCTGATCCATCATGCCTTCTTTATATTGATGTTTTACTCCAAACTGGTATCCATATGCTTTACCGATAGAGCCGTCTTTATCTGCCCACTCATCCCAAATATGACTATGAAGATCATTGATATTATTTGATTTCATCTGCCATATCCAAAGCATCTCATCTGTCGCACTCTTTAGTGCTGTCTTACGTAGGGTAAGCAGTGGGAATTCCTTTGACAAATCATATCTGTTGACGACACCAAACTTTTTAATCGTATATGCCGGTGTCCCATCTGCCCATTTAGGTCTTACTTTTTCACCCTCTGTGCTTGTTCCATTTTCTAAAATATCTCTACACATGTCCACAAAAATGCGGTCTGCCATGCTCATAATGCTTCCTCCAAGTTATCTGTCCCATTTTTCACAAAGTGAATTAATCTGATCTGCAAATCGGCCTAAATCTTTATTAGCCAATCCCTCATTTTTCTTAATAATTCCAACCAAACGCTGACCTGCTGCAACCAAACGATTAAATACATCTGATACTGCTCTTGCTTTCTTCGGTGCAAGACGTACCGGCTCTGCCTCATAATCAAAGGTATTTTGTATTAAGTCAAATTTGGTTCCGCTGTATGGTGCATATGCATCCAAATCACATTCATCTATCAAGCACTGTGCAAAAGAAGCACAAACGGAATCCTCACCATGCACTACAAAGACTCTCTGCGGCTTATTCTCAAATCCACCAATCCAATCAAGGAGTCCATTTTTATCAGCATGACCACTAATACCGGCAAGCTGCTTAATGGTAGCTCTAATTTCAATTGGTTCACCGAAAAGTTTGACTTCCTGTGCACCCTCAAGCAATGTTCTTCCCAAAGTACCTACTGCCTGATATCCTACAAAAAGTATCGTAGATTCCGGACGCCAAAGATTATGCTTCAAATGATGTCTGATACGTCCTGCTTCACACATACCGGATGCTGAAATAATTACCTTTGGAGTCATATCAAAATTGATTGCTTTTGATTCATCACTTGTTATGCTTAAACGAAGTCCCGGAAAACGAATCGGATTAATACCTTTGTTGACAAGTTTCATGGCTTCTTCGTCAAAACAGTTCGTCTCATTTCGTAAAAAGATTTCCGTTGCTTCCACTGCAAGCGGACTATCTACATAAACCGGAAAATCTGGGAAATTTTGAATCAGATGATCTTCTTTTATCTTACGTAAGAAATATAGCATCTCCTGCGTTCTTCCAACTGCAAACGAAGGAATAACAACATTACCACCTCGATTAAAGGTCTCCTGAATAACTTCTGTCAATTCCTTCACATAATCCGGTCTGTCCATGGAATGAATTCTGTCACCATATGTGGATTCTACTACTACATAATCTGCATCTGCTGTTTTGCTGGGATCTTTGATTAATGGTTGATTTATATTTCCAATATCACCAGAAAATACGATTTTCTTAGTGTTTTTATCTTCGTTCATCCAAACTTCAATACTGGCAGAACCCAGTAAATGTCCAATATCTGAAAAACGTACATCTATCCCTTCACAAAGAGACATTTTTTTATTGTATGGACATGGAACAATACATTTAATAGCTCCGTCTGCATCTTCCATAGTATAAATAGGTTCCTGAAGCGCAACACCTGAGCTTCTCTTGGCTTTTCGACTTTTCCATTCTGCTTCCTGCATCTGTATATGTGCACAGTCACGAAGCATAATACTACATAAATCTGCACTCGCTTCCGTCATCAAAATCTGTCCTCTGAATCCTTTTGCATAAAGCAATGGTAACATTCCAGAATGATCTACATGTGCGTGTGTCAGTAAAACATAATCAATAAGTGGTGCTTCTACCGGCAATTGGACATTTTCAAATACATTGGTTCCCTGTTCCATTCCGTAATCTACTAAAATGTGCTTTCCGCATGCATTTAAGTAATGGCAGCTTCCTGTAACTTCATGGTCTGCCCCGATAAACATCAACTTCATATGGTGCACCTCCAGTTAAGACTTTATAGTATATTTATAGAGTATCATATGTGGTATGGAATTTCCAATAAAAGTTTAATGTTTTCCTATATTAATTGCATTATTCTTCTAATGTTCAAAATTAGTTATCCCCGTCTCGCGCTTACACAAAAAGGATATGTCCGTTAGACATATCCTTTTTGTGTAAGCGCGAGACGGGGATCGAACCCGCGACCCCAACCTTGGCAAGGTTGTGCTCCACCGCTGAGCCACTCGCGCAAATATTCTGCCTGCAAAATGCAGGCAAGAATTAATATACAATAGCCTCTTTTATTTGTCAATAGTTCCTGCATATTTTATTCGGTAAACTCTTGCAAGGGAATCATCAATGCGTTCCTCGCTTATAGTTCCGTCTTTAACTGCCTGAATAACTCCTTCATAAGCAACTTCAAAATCTTCCGGCATCAAGAGCATATCAGATCCAGCTTTTAATGCTTTAACGCAAGCTTCATCCGATGTGTAATATTCTGTAACTGCTGACATATTTAACGCATCCGTTATGACAACTCCGTCATATCCTAACTCGCCACGTAAAACATCGGTTATCATCATTTTTGACAAGGATGCCGGTGTATTGTCACCTGTGATTTCCGGTAGGGAAATATGTCCTACCATAATCATTTGACCTCCCGCATCAATACCAGCTTTAAAGGGAAGCAATTCTGTCTCTTTTAACTGTTCAAGAGTTCTGGTACTCACTGATAATCCACTATGTGGATCTCCATCTGCATCTCCTTGTCCCGGAAAATGTTTCATACATGGAGTTACACCTGTTTCATTTAATGCCGTAACAGAAGATGTAACCATGTTCGATACTAATGCAGGATCACTTCCAAAAGACCGTGCACCTATCGTTGTATTGTCTTCATTAGTCAATACATCCGCAACCGGTGCAAAATCAAGATTAAAACCGTACTTACACAAATAGGTTCCTATATTCTGATATGAGGTATAAGCATTATTCGTATCACCCGTCTCACCAATTGTCTGCATATCATCTGTCTTATCTAACTTTAATGCTTCCTGAACTCTCGCAACTTTTCCGCCTTCTTCATCAACTGCAATAAAAATAGGATATTTACTCATGGAAACTGTATTTGCAATCATCTCTGTAATTTGAGATTCTGATTGAATATTCTGTTTGAAGTAAATAATTCCTCCAACCGGATATTTTTCCAGTGCCTCTTTTGTCCCATCTCCGGCTTTTACCGCAAGATTTACTCCTGTTAAACTCTCCGGCGTTACTATAAACAACCCTGCTACTTTATCTTCAAGACTCATTTCTGAAATGCAGGAATCCACTACTTCATTTAATAAATCTTCCTGTTTGTATTCAATAATTTCTTCTGTTGTCGTTTCTTCTTCCGTTTCTGTTTCTTCTATTGTTTCTGTCGTCGTTGTCTGTTCTTCTTCTATTTTTTGTTGCTTCATATCTTTGAAAACTTTATTGAGATAACGAACTCCAAAGAAACCACCAACAATAAGTGCGATTAGAATAAAAGCAATAACAAGGTATGCAATTATCTGATTCTGTTTTCTACGCTTTTTTCTTGCAAGTCTTCTATCGTCTAACTGTTCTGTTTCATCTATATTTTCCATAAGTGTTATCTCCTTTGCACATACATATTATCAGATTCATAAATATAAGTATAACACATTCTGAAAAAATACAAAATATAATTGTACGACAATAAGGAAGCGGGTACCAATTCGATTAATTGATACCCGCTTCTACTCTGAAGTTTCCAATGGACTAATCCTCACTTTCAATCTGTATATTTCTAATACTCGTAGTACATCTATATAAATTTAAATCTTTCTAAATCCCGATTCCGGATAATCAGATTACATTATTTGTACTACTTTCCTTCCCCTATTAATTCCATTTCTTAACCTTTATTCAATTGTTCTGACGCCTTTTCCATTAATTTTTGTACGTAATGTACTGTAACGTTATTTTATCTTTTGTATTTTCGTTACCTTTTTCTAATGTACTTTACACGTCTCTTGAGGTGTTACTTTAGTATTTTGGCGGTCCATACCTTCCTTTCTTTCGTATTTTACTTCCGTACATCTTCTTCCCTTCTACAATATCTGGATATTGTAATATGTACTTGTTTTTTCTTTTGTTTATAATTGAATTATATATTCTCCCTTTTGATTTGTCAACACATTTTTTAAATATTTTCATTGTTTTTGTAATTTGGTTGTATTTTGTGTCATTATAATTGTTAAGTTATCGCGTTTTTCCGAATTGTAGTTACAATTATTATCAATAATAAGAGTCAAGCTCCCACTTTACACCATATTTGATATCATATAAAATGATAGGTAATTGCAAAATTAATAAGACTAACTCATTGTCGATACAAATGAATACAATCTAAGTGAGGTGCTTGTGAGCGTGTCAGAAAACTGTTACCAGCGAGCAGCAGTGCAAACATGCCGAACGTGATTGTATCATTTGTGGAGACCATATAGACTTTGTTATTTTGCAATTACCTAATATAACGCAAAAAGAAAGGTAAGGTGATGTTATGTCATATAAAGATAATTCTTTTGAAATACTTGCAAACAACGTAATTAAAAATCTGGAAAAACGTAATATGGAAGGTTATTATTTTAAGGATTCCAAGTCTTGTGTTGCCACTATTTTAGATATGATTCCTGATAACAGCAAAATAAGCTGGGGTGGTTCTATGACTATAGAAGAAACTGGTCTTATGGATGCTTTAAAGAATGGAAATTATGAATTAATAGATAGAACTCTTGCAAAAGACGAAAAGGAATCCCGTGAATTATTTGCAAAAGCCGTATTAGCTGATTACTTTTTTATGAGTACAAATGCTATGACATATGATGGAGAACTTGTAAATATTGACGGAAAAGGCAATCGTGTTGCCTGTCTTATCCAAGGTCCCGAGTATGTATTTGTTGTAGTAGGACGTAATAAGCTTACTGCTTCTATTGATTCTGCCGTTGAACGTGTACGCAATGTCGCTTCACCTGCTAATGCCATTCGTTTAAAACGTAATCTCCCCTGTGGATTAACCGGAAGATGTTATGATTGTCTTTCTCCTGACTGTTTCTGTAATCAGGTAGTAATTACACGTAGAAACGGACAACCTGGAAGAATTAAAGTTTTCCTTATTAATGAAGATTTAGGTTACTAATCCATTACATAAATAACAAAAAAATCGGTAGCATTAAATTGCTACCGATTTTTTTGTATTTTATAACTGCGAAACAACAAATATATCATAAATTGCCTTGATAGCTGTCTCAAAATCATCATTGCATACACCAATGATAATATTTAACTCAGAAGATCCCTGATCAATCATCTTAACGTTAACATTTGCATGTGCAAGTGCAGAGAAAATTCTTCCTGCTGTACCTCTTGTAGACTTCATACCTCGTCCAACAACAGCGATTAACGCCAAATCAGCTTCAATATCAATGGCGTCCGGCTTAGCCAAACGATGGATTCCTGATACTACCTGCTGTTCTTTATCTATAAATTCATCTTGATGAACAAAAACAGTCAATGTATCAATTCCTGATGGAACATGCTCAAATGATATTCCATTATCTTCAAATACATTTAATACCTTACGTCCAAAACCTATTTCAGAATTCATCAAATCTTTTTCAATATTAACAGAACAGAAGCCTTTTTTACCTGCAATACCGGTAATAACATATTTTGACTTCTGGCAGGTACTTTCCACAATCCAGGTTCCATTATCATCCGGTGAATTTGTATTTTTAATATTAATAGGAATTCCTTCGATTCTTACCGGGAAAATAGCATCTTCATGAAGTACTGTTGCACCCATATAAGAAAGTTCTCGAAGTTCTCTGTATGTTATCGTTTCGATTCCTTTTGGATTTTTAATAATTCTTGGATCTGCAATTAAAAATCCGGATACATCCGTCCAGTTCTCATATACATCTGCACGTACTGCTCTTGCCACAATAGAACCTGTGATATCAGAGCCACCTCTTGAAAAAGTTTTGACTGTTCCATCCGGAAGACTGCCATAAAATCCAGGAATAACTGCGCTTTCTGTTTTCTTTAATCTCTCAGACAGCACTTCATTTGTTTTGTCTGCATTAAATTCTCCATTTTCCTTAAAGAAGATATATTCAGCTGCGTCAATAAATTCATAATTTAAATATGCTGCCATAATTTTTCCGTTTAAAAATTCTCCACGGCTTGCTGCATAATTCTCACCGGCATGATTTTTAAAATTCTGTTCGATTATCTTAAAATCATCTTCTAATGATAAAGTCAAAGAAAGACCTGCTATGATTTCATTATATCTTTCTGCAATTGCTTTTAACTCTTTGGCAAAATCTTTTCCACTTTCTGCAATTTCATAGCACTTATAAAGCATATCTGTAACTTTTGTATCTTCTTTAAATCTCTTGCCCGGTGCACTTGGAACTACATATCTTCTTGCTGAATCCGCATGAATGATTTTTCCGACTTTTTTAAACTGCTCGGCACTTGCCAGTGAACTTCCACCGAATTTTACTACTTTTTTCATAATATTATGCTCCCTATATATTTATCTGCTGAATAAATAGTCAATCAAAGTATGCCCTTTATCAACTACATTCTTACCTGCTGTGGCTTCTTTTTCATTATAATTCCATGTGTTGCTCTGAATATTGGTGGAATCAAATAATAAATATGGCACATTATCCGCTGTGTGAGTTCGAACACGAACAGGGGTTGGATGATCCGAAAGTACAAGCAGGCGATAATCAACCTGTTTTTCATCCAAGGCTTTTGTTAAACGAGCAATAACACGTTGATCCAGATATTCGATTGCTTTTACCTTTTTCTCATAACTGCCTTGGTGCCCCATCTCATCAGGTGCTTCTACATGAATATATGCAAAGTCATAATTATCTTCTAAAAGTGCTTTTAATGCTGCATCTGTTTTACCTTCGTAATTGGTATTTAAACCTCCATTAGCGCCTTCGACTATTGAAACACCCATAGAAGCACCAACTGCTATTCCTTTCAGTAAATCAACAGCAGAAATCATCATACCTTTTTTTCCGGTCTTTTTTTCAAAGGAAGTTAACATCGGTTTCGTACCGGCACCCCAGAACCAACAGCAGTTAGCTGGATGTAATCCCTGTTTTTTTCTTTCTATATTAAGAGGATGATTTTTTAGAATCTCATAACTTTTCTTCATCATGTCTCTTAATACATTATCTTCCGGTAAATACTTACCAATGACTTGTGTTAACACATCATGTGGCGGAGTCAGGTCTACTACCTTACCATTATTCCAAATAAGACAATGACGATAACTGGTACCAACAAAAAAATGATGTGTTTCATTTTCTAACTGTTCCTGAACTGCTTTTAGTAAAACAGCGCAGTCCTCGGTACTGATTTCATCGGCACTGTGATCAATGATAGTCTGTTGTTCAAAAGGAACATCTTCTTCAGATATTGTCACAATATTACATCTTAATGCAATATCTGTATCCTTCATGGGAACTCCAATACTTAATGCCTCTAATGGTGAGCGTCCCGAATAATATATTTTAGGGTCATATCCCAATACTGATAAATTTGCCGTATCCGAACCCGGCTTCATTCCATCCGGTATCGTATGTACCATGCCAATCTCTGACATTTTACTCAAGCGGTCAAGACAAGGCGTAGAAGCATACTCAATTGCTGTCTTATCTCCGAGTTCTTTTATAGGCTCATCTGCCATTCCATCGCCTAACACCACAATATATTTCATTTCAAGCCTCCAAATAGTTTATTCTTCTACACGAATAACCGACAATACCTTATTAACACCGGAAAGTCTATCTTCAAATGCTTTTTCGGTCATTGTATCTGACACAAATGCAAATTCTTCATCCGTAATACGAATCTCATTTACATGTCCAAAGGAGTTAAGAACCGCCCCTCTGTCTTCTATTGCAATTCTTACAAAAAACTTTCTTTCAGAATTCTTATAATCATTTAAAACTACTTTTTCTGCATCCCAGAAACATGGAAGTGTATTGCCAAGATTCTTACCACAGTCAATTGCATCTGATACAACCGCACTTGCAGTAGCAAGTTTACCAGCTCCCTGTCCATAGAACATAACATCCCCAAGCATATTACCAGTTACATAGATTCCGTTAAATACACCGTTTACTCCATTTAAAGGATGTTCTTCACCAATCATAAATGGAGCAACAAGTGCTGTTGTTCCTTCATCAGAATTCTCACTGACAGCTAAAAGTTTGATTGATTTATTCATAACCTTTGCATATGCGAAATCACGTGTTGTAATCTTAGTAATTCCTTCTGTATGTATATCTTCATAATTAACATTTTTACCTGTCATCAAAGAAGACAATATAGCAATTTTACGACATGCATCATATCCCTCTACATCTGCTTCCGGATTGCGTTCTGCATATCCTTTATCCTGTGCTTCTTTTAATACTTCATCAAACGCAATGCCTTCTTTAGACATTTTAGTAAGAATATAGTTCGTAGTTCCGTTTAAAATACCCATTATTTTTTCGATTTTTTCTGATGCAAGTGAAGTATTCATTGGGCGAATAATTGGGATTCCGCCACCAACACTTGCTTCAAACATATAATTACATTTATTCTCTTTTGCAGTCTGTAAAAGTTCCGGTCCAAAATCTGCTACAAGAGCTTTATTGGAAGTACATACGCTTTTTCCTTTTAACAACGCATCCTTGGTGTATTGATATGCCGGACGAATTCCGCCCATGGTCTCACATACAATTTTAACTTCCGGGTCATTTAAAATAATGTCAAAATCATGAACAACCTTATCTTCATTAGGATCCCCAGGGAAATCCCTTAAATCCAATATATATTTTACATTAAGAGTATCACCGGTCTTCTTGGCAATCGTCTCCTTATTCTCATCTATTACCTGTACAACACCGCTTCCAACTGTGCCATATCCTAAAACTGCAACTTGTATCATTGTTTTTCCTCCCTAATCCTTGGCTTGTATTTTTACATGATGTACACCTTTTTGCTGTTCCATACATTCTAACATCTTCGATACATCTTTCGTGGTCTCTAAAACCTGAATGCTAAGGCTTAACGCTGCCACACCATTAATCGGAATACTTTGATGAATGGTAAGAATGTTAGCGCCAAAATCAGCAATAATTTTTAAAACATCCGATAATATCCCCGGTTCATCATCCATGTTAAACGTCAGGGTAATCGTAGTCCCCTGTGAATTATCATGAAAACGAAAAATATCATCCTTGTACTTATAAAAAGAACTGCGGCTGATACCAACACGATCCGCAGCATCCTGAACCGACATGGCCTTTTCCGTCTCTAACAGTCGTTTGGCTTCCACAACCTTTAGCAATACTTCCGGAACCGCCTTTTGCTTTACTAAAAAATAACCTGTTGTCTCTGACATCTTTGTTCTTCCTCAACGTACAATCGTCTTTTTTTGTCTTTGTATCGCGTACATTTGTCTGCTGTCGAAAGATATCATAGCATAATTCCCAAAACGTGGCAACTATTTTTGTGAAAAAATACAATATTTTTCCTATCTAAAGAAAAACTGACGTATCCCAAATAGTAAAAGTAAATGTAACGGATAAAAAAGATAAAAGAAATATTTATTCATTCCTTTTTTTCGTATTCCATTATAAAAGTAAATAAAGACAAAGGAAATTACAGATGTAATTTCCCACATAAAGCAAATTGCACCACAGATACACTGCAATTTTCTGTCCTGTCTTGTTATGTATAAAACAAAAATCAGGGCTACACCCATTGCACCGTAATCTGTATTGCAAAGTTCTGCCAATACTGCACAGCCTGCACCAACAAGTAACATAGCAGGTATTTTCAGTTCCCACTGCTTTTTTTCTATCATCTGACAAATAATCATCGCAAGTAATCCAAAAAACAATGTCCAGAACACATTTTGATAAGCAAAGGTTATGTCTCCCCGAAATGCAAGATCAAACGGATATTCTGAAATAAGTGCAAATATTGTTAGATTAATCAGGTATTTCCACTTATTACGAGTATGCATAACACCCTCTACCAGTAAAAAACAGCAAACAGGAAATGAAATCCTTCCAATTCCGCGCAAAATCCAGTCTACTTTAACCATATCCGGATACATAAGTGTAATACCGTTCTTTTCAATGATGGCTGCTCCTATATGGTCAATAAACATTGTTATTATGGCTATCCATTTCAAACTATTCGATGTAAGGCCTTTTTTGATATTTTCCACAATAATCCCCTTTCATGAAAAAAGACTCCGGATATTATCCGGAGTCATCTGTCGTACACACTAAATCAGTGGATATTTATCTGTCAGTTTCTGTACAATTGCACGAGCCTCTGGCACTTTTTCTTCTCCACCTTTTATAACCAGGGCAATTGCTTCAGCAATTTTGTCCATGTCATCTGTATTCATTCCTCTGGATGTAACCGCTGGTGTTCCTAAACGAATACCGCTTGTTACAAATGGAGACTGTGGATCATTCGGAATCGTGTTTTTGTTACTTGTAATATGAGCCTGATCTAAAAGCTTTTCAACTGCTTTTCCTGTCAAATTGTAATTAGTAAGATCTACTAACATTAAGTGATTGTCTGTTCCACCTGATACAATTTTAATATCACGGCTCATCAGACCTTTGCAAAGTGCCTGTGCATTATCAACAATCTGCTGCTGATATTTCTTAAAGTCATCGCTAAGTGCTTCTTTAAAGCAAACAGCCTTTGCTGCAATAACATGCATTAATGGACCGCCCTGAATACCTGGGAAGATTGCTTTATTGAAGTTATATTTTTCTGCTGCTTCTTTATTGCAGAGAATCATACCACCTCTTGGTCCTCTTAAAGTCTTATGTGTTGTAGTAGTTACCACGTCAGCATATGGCATTGGACTTTCATGTAATCCAGCTGCAACAAGTCCTGCAATATGAGCCATGTCTACCATAAGTACTGCGCCTACTTCATCCGCTACTTCACGGAATTTTTTGAAGTCAATTGCACGTGCGTATGC
This sequence comes from uncultured Lachnospiraceae bacterium, assembly GCA_964487395.1. GTDB lineage: Bacteria > Bacillota > Clostridia > Lachnospirales > Lachnospiraceae > RGIG8767. Next base: position 83,254 of record CAZAQH010000001.1, read on the forward strand.
AGATGCACCAGCAATTATCATTTTAGGTTTTGCTTCTAATGCAATTTCTCTTAATTTATCATAATCAATAAAGCCCTGCTCATTTACTCCATAAGGAACAATATTAAAATATTTTCCACTCATATTAACCGGACTTCCATGTGTCAGATGTCCGCCGTGATCCAAATTCATACCCATCATGGTATCGCCCGGCTTTAATACTGCAAACTGAACTGCCATATTAGCCTGTGCACCGGAATGTGGCTGCACATTTGCATAATCACAGTGAAATAATTCTTTTGCTCTTTCAATTGCAAGGTTTTCCACAACGTCTACACATTCGCATCCGCCATAATATCTTTTTCCCGGATAACCCTCTGCATATTTATTCGTTAATGGGCTTCCCATTGCTGCCATAACTGCCTTACTTACCCAGTTTTCTGATGCAATTAATTCAATATGACTATTCTGTCTTGTCTGTTCATCCACAATTGCCTGTGCAATTTCAGGATCTGTTGCTTTTACTTCTTCTAAAGAGTACATCGTTCCACCTTTCACCTTTCCGCCTATAGGACTTATCATTTTATGATTTTCGTAAACATATTGGCATGATTATAGCATAGATTATCTTTAATGGAAATATAGAACCGTGCAAATTTTTCTAAGTATCAAGGTTTTGCC
>CAZAQH010000002.1:0-65631 GCA_964487395.1 uncultured Lachnospiraceae bacterium
GGCAGGCAGTGGTAGGTAATGTCCGGTCTTTTACACGTAATTTCCCGCTGCATTTTCTTAGTAAGTGACGTATCAAAAAAAATAGCGTCTTTTGGCAACTGACGAACCGGCACTTTATAGTCGCTTTCTGCATACCAGATTAAACATCTTGTTTTCCGGTATTTCTGCCTTTGATAGTAAGGTTTCTGCTCTTCTAAATTACTTACCACATGATATTCCATACGAAATTTTGTATCGCATTCCGCAATTAATCCATTTTCCTCTAATAAATATTCAAAAACCGATTGATACGCCTGCGGATGATTGGTAATAACGGAAAGTTTATTTAAATGCTCACTGATGTTAGTTATTATTGGGATAAATTCATCCGGTTCATTCCCATCAAAAATTACCATTTCCTCGTACTGTTTGTTTGATATGGATAAAGACTCAAATGCAGCAAGATATAATTTGCTCTTCTCTTCTGCACTCATCTTAAGCTGTATTGTCTTTTCGCATTTTTCACATATGGTAAGAAGTATGTCCACTGCCACACAGAACGCATCCTCAAGTTCGCTGTCCATATCATTTAGATAAAAGGTGCGACTACGCTGTTTCTTTCTGCTTTCATACCATTTGCGTTTGGGGAGTGTAATGCCTATATCGTTTTCGTCACAAACTATTTTTATTTTTTCCATACATCATGTTATGCGTATGAAAAAAAAATATGCACAGCCTGCTTTATTTTGGGGAAAACAATTCCGTAACGGTTCTTATTAAATCTTCCATCGTCTCCATCTCATTGACTTTCGCCCGCAGTTTAGCAGAATTCGGATATCCTGCACTATACCAGGACACATGCTTACGCATTTCTCTGACTCCTGTATATTCACCTTTGTACTGAAGCTGTAAGGCTGCATGTCTTAAAATTGTATTTAATACTTCTTCATTACTTGGGCGCGGTGGTAATTGTCCTGTCTCAAAAAACGTGGTAAGTTCTTTAAAAATAAATGGATTGCCTCTAACGGCTCGTCCAATCATAATTCCATCACATCCGGTTTCTTCCGCAAGTCTTTTTGCACTGCCAGCATCTGTGACATCTCCATTACCAATAACAGGAATCGATAATGCATCCTTTACACGTGCAATGATTTCCCAATCTGCCTTACCGGAGTAATATTGTTCTCTGGTTCTGCCATGAACTGCGACAGCTGCCGCACCACATTCCTGTGCAATTTTTGCTATTTCAACTGCATTGACATGATTCTCATCAAAGCCCTTTCGAATTTTGACCGTGACGGGCTTTTTAATCGCTTCTGACACCTTTGTCACAATTTCTGCTACAAGTTTGGGATTTTTCATAAGGGCACTGCCTTCGCCGTTATTTACTACCTTGGGAACCGGGCATCCCATATTAATATCTAAAACAGCAAAAGGACGTTCTTCAATTCGCTTTGCCATTTCACTCATAATATCCGGGTCTGAGCCAAAAAGCTGTAGTGATACAGGACACTCATCCGGATGAATCTCCATCAAAGCCTCCGTATTTTGGTTATTAAAATAAATTGCCTTGGCACTGACCATCTCCATACACAATAGCCCTGCACCCTGTTCTTTACAGAGCAAACGAAAAGGCAGGTCTGTTACACCTGCCATGGGAGCCAGTATCAGATTGTTGGTAAGGGTGACATTGCCAATCGTAAGTGACTGCATAGAAAAAACTCCATCTCATATTTTTTATTTCTTATTCTTATCGTAAATAAATTTCAAGCCGTCCAAAGTAAGGGAACTGTCGTAAATCTGAATTGCATCTGTCTCATCTGCAATGATTCTGCCAAGTCCTCCTGTTGCAACTACCTTAAGGTTCTCATAACCGGATTCTTTTTTTACCTGATTAATAATATATTCTGTCTGTCCAATCTGACCATATACAAGACCTGCCTGCATACTGGAAATAGTCTCTTGAGCCAGGATGGAAGATGGTTTTTTAATTTCAACTTCCGGAAGTCTTGCTGTATCTTCCCAAAGTGCTTTTGCAGAAATACGGATACCCGGAGCTGTAATACCAGCCGTAAAGCAGCCATCCTCTGTAAGAAGGTCATAGGTTGTCGCTGTACCAAAATCAAGCACGAGTACCGGGCCGCCATATTTTTCATAAGCCGCAACGGCATCTACAATACGGTCAGGTCCGATTTCCTTGGGATTTTCTGTTATGATTTTAATGCCTGTCTTAATACCCACTCCTACAATCATAGGTGTAACCTCTAAATAACGGCTGACACCTCCGACTAAAGAATGCATAACATTAGGAACTACGCTCGCTATAATACAGCCTGATATGCTTTCTTTTTGAATGTTATTAGCACGCATCAGTTCGCAAATTCTGATTCCATATTCATCTGATGTACAAAGCATTTTGGACATCATGCGAAATGTCGTTATGATTTTATCATTCTCATATACTCCGTATGTGATATTTGTATTTCCAACGTCGATTACCAGTATCATACTTTTCTCCTACTCTGCATCTTCCTGTTCTAAAAGTTCACTGACATCTTCATGAAGCACTAAAACTTTATAATAAAGGGACAGGGACTGTAATAATTCCTGTTTGGTATCTCTTATCTTTCTTATCAGCAGTCCGCTGCTTATCTCATCATAAAGATAGTCTTCGTCTGCTGCCGTTGTCTCAAATTCAAGTGTTCCGTCTTCTTCAAAGCATATGGTAAAAATGCCGCCTACTTCTTCGGTGAATAATACACATATGATATGCAGTTCTTCTTTTATGGATTCCGGAATCTTATCAAAGTCCTTGTTAAAATAGTATTTCTTTTCATAAGCATTTGCGCCACAAAGAACGACTCTATTATCTGCCATTTTTCTATCCTCTTAAAATGCACCCAATGTTGAAGCCATTACTGCTTTGATGGTATGCATACGGTTTTCTGCTTCATCAAATACGATAGATGCAGGTGATTCAAATACTTCATCTGTCACTTCCATCTCTGTAATGCCAAACTGCTTTCCTTTTTCTTTGCCAATCTTTGTATTTAAATCATGGAACGCCGGGAGACAATGCATAAATACTGCATCTTTTCCAGCACGATCCATTACTGCTTTATTCACCTGATAAGGTGATAAATCGCGGATACGCTCTGTCCATGCTTCATCCGGTTCACCCATGGATACCCATACATCGGTATATACAACATCCTGATTGGCAGTGCCCTTCACAACATCATCTGTCAGAGTGATACTTGCATCATTTTCCTGTGCAATCTTCTCACACACTTTAACAAGTTCTGGGTCTGGGAAGTAATTTTTATTGGAGCAAAGAGTCAAATGCATTCCCATTTTGGCACATGTAACCATCCATGAATTAGCCATGTTATAGCGGGCATCTCCCATATAAACAAGACGAATGCCTTTTATTCTTCCAAAATGTTCTTTTATTGTCAGTAAATCCGCCAACATCTGTGTCGGATGAAATTCATTGGTAAGTCCGTTCCAAACCGGCACTCCTGCATATTTAGCAAGTTCTTCTACAATATCCTGTCCAAAGCCACGATATTCAATTCCTTCATACATTCTGCCAAGAACTCTTGCTGTATCTGCAATGCTTTCTTTTTTACCAATCTGAGAGCCCGCAGGATCTAAATATGTAGTCCCCATTCCAAGATCATGTGCTGCGACCTCAAATGAGCAACGTGTTCTTGTACTGGTTTTTTCAAATATCAGTGCAACATTTTTTCCTTTTAATACATCTGTTAATGTGCCCTGTTTCTTTTTTTCTTTTAATTGTGCGGACAAATCAACGAGATAGCCGATTTCTTCCGGTGTATAATCTAATAATTTTAAAAAACTGCGTCCTTTTAAATTCATGTTTTTCCTCCATATACTAAAAAAGCCCTACACCGATTATAAAGTGTAAGGCTTTTGTTTGCAAGTTCTGCTTTTGAATCACAATACTATTTAGTAAGCACTTCTTTGATAGAGGTTGCAAGTCCTGCCATTCCCTGAATCTCAGATGGGATGATAATCTTGGTAGCCTGACCGTCAGCTGCTTTTTCAAATGCTTCCAGACTCTTAATCTTAAGAACGGCTTCATCTGCTCCAGCTTCTTTAATCATGCGGATACCATCTGCCTTAGCCTGCTGTACTTTAAGAATAGCTAAAGCCTCACCTTCTGATTCGCGAATCATTTTCTCTTTTTGTGCTTCAGCACGTAAAATTGCTGATTGTTTCTCTGCTTCTGCTTCCAGAATAGCTGCTTCTTTCTTACCTTCTGCAACTGTTACATTAGCCTTTTTCTCACCTTCTGCACGAGTAACAGCTTCACGTCTTTCACGTTCTGCCTTCATCTGTTTTTCCATTGCATTCTGAATCTCTGCAGGAGGAATAATATTCTTTAATTCGACACGGTTGACTTTGATACCCCAAGGATCAGTTGCAACATCAAGAGATGCTCTCATCTTGGTATTGATTGTCTCTCTAGAAGTAAGTGTCTGGTCTAATTCCAAATCACCAATGATATTACGAAGTGTAGTTGCTGTTAAGTTCTCAATTGCCATGATTGGATTCTCAACACCGTAAGCAAATAACTTGGGATCTGTAATCTGATAGAATACAACGGTATCAATTCTCATGGTAACGTTATCTTTTGTAATAACAGGCTGTGGTGCAAAATCAACTACCTGCTCTTTTAAAAGAACTCTACGTGCTACTTTATCAATAAAAGGAACCTTAAAATGCAAACCAACTGACCATGTGCTCTGATAAGCTCCTAATCTTTCTACTACATATGCGTATGCCTGAGGTACAATCTTAATACATGAAAAAATAATCCAAATAATCAGAACTAAAATTATTACTGCTGCTACTGCTCCACCCATTTTACTTTTCCTCTTTTCTTTCTTCTACTATTAATTTTACTCCACTAATTGCAACTACTGTTACAATAGCGCCTTGCTCAATCTTAACTCCATCTTCTGTTGCTCTGGCACTCCATTCCATTCCACCAACGGTAACCTGACCTGTTGCTGCCACATTATCAATCAGTGCTGTAACAACTGCTTTTTTTCCGACAATGCTCTCGGCATTTGTCTTTACTCTGTCCTTATTAAAATATCTAACTGCAATAGGACGGGTAAAAATAAGCATAACCAGTGAAACCACAATAAATGCTGCAATCTGTACATAACTGGGGGCTCCAAGTGCTGCTAAAATGACAGCCACCAAAGATCCGCCGGCAAACCAGATTGTTGTAAGTCCCATGGTCGCAAACTCAATAGCTACACAGAGTACTAATAGAACCAGCCATATAATGACCCAATTCATAAATCCACTCCCCTTTCTGTCTGCTTAAGAAGGGTATCTGCTACCTTTCATCGTGCTATTTTATGGTACTACATTTTTTCCTTTTGCACAACCGCAATCCCATGTAAAATTTCTTAACTTTATCTTAAAAAAAGGGACAGACCTAAGTCTGTCCCTGTATTCTACCAAAATACGTGGTCTCCTATTATCGTGCCTTCCTGACTTCCGGCTCTTCTGAAATGAGTTGCCGTTCCGACATTAGTCTGTCCATTTATCGCTTCTCTTGCTACCTGTAAACAGGATTCTTTTACTCCTCTTTCAAGCTGTGCCTCTACTTTTCCATTACCAGCCGGTGTAAACTGACCGGATGCATAGATGACACTTGCAATGGTATTTGGATATGCACCGCTTCGTACACGGTTCATAACTACTGCTGCTACTGCCAGCTGACCTTCATATGGCTGATTACCTGCTTCACATTGTACTAATGCTCCAAGTAAGACATCATCTGTTGTGCCAACTGCAACTGCTCCAAGATTAGCAATTAATTTTGCTTTTTCTTCTCTTTCTTTACGTTCCCGTTCTTCTATCTCTTCAAATGTCTCTCCACTATCTACGGAAAATTCCAAAGAAACAAACTCTGCGGAAATATATCCCATATCGCCTTCGAACTCAATTGCAACCCACTTATCATTAGTTTCATCCGGGATTGCTTCCAGTTCGTCGTCTTTTTTAACTAAACCATATATACCTGCTTCTTCACTCGGTTCTTTACGAACTCTCAGTGCATCTGCATTTACTGTTGCCATAGTACGTCCAACACTATGTGCAAGTTCTTCTGCTTCTTCATCAAATAACAGATAGTCATTACTTGCCCATCCAACTAAATTACCAGACTTAATTTTCGTCCAATCTCCATTACTATCGAGAATCTCTCCTCCGCAGTCTGCATATAGCAGTCCCACTTTCTCCGATTCTTCATTTGCTTCTGCGCGAACATTTAATGAGTTCTGTACATCTGCCATAACAAGACCAGACTTTCGCTTATCGGATTCATCCGCTGTATCGAACGATTCATCCTGTTGCGTTGCTACAGAACCTTCTCCGGCTGCATCTTCTACAATCATATCAAATGCGTCAAATACCTCAGCTGCACCGGCACGTACATCAGCCAGTGAGTTTTGTGAGGAAGCCAGAGCAGATGCTCTTCCCATCAGACCAAGTGCCATTACTCCGGCAACGAAACCTGATAAAGCGCGAAGCCTTTTTTTGCTTCTTGCTTTCATGAATTACCTCCAAAAAGAATTCATTATAAACTTGACATTCGTATAAAATATGTCAAATTTAATAACTTGTTACAAATTTGTTAAGTTTTTCAACTCAGTTATCGTATCAAAGTATGCTTTTTTTGTCAAGTAAGTCGATAGCAATCGTATTTATATGTTTATTTTTGTGTATTATTTGCTATATTATAATTTTCTGGATTTGTCGATGCAGCTTAATGTGGCATCCATAACTGCTGCCCGCAGGCCTTTTTCCTCCAGCACTTTTACCGCTTCAATCGTCGTCCCACCAGGTGAGCAGACCATGTCCTTTAATTCTCCCGGATGTTTGCCTGTTTCAAGCATTAATTTCGCGCTTCCCATTACTGCCTGGGCAACAAACTGATATGCCTGTTTTCTGGGCATTCCCGCAACTACTGCTGCATCCGCCATTGCCTCCATGAACATAAAAACATAAGCAGGAGAACTTCCGCTTACCCCAACTACAATATCCATCTGATTTTCCGGTACTTCGATGGCAAGTCCAAGACTATTAAACATTGACATCGCAAATGCCTTATCGTCATCATTTACCAGCTTGCTTACGCAGATACCACTGCATCCTTCTCCAACAAGTGCCGGAGTATTGGGCATACAACGAATGATTTTTAAGTCTTTTCCAAATTCCGTACAGATCCAATCTATGCTTTTTCCGGCAGCAATAGATATTATCAATGTATCTTCTGTAATGGTCTCCTTAATCTCACCAATTACCTGTGGCAGCATCTGAGGCTTTACTGCAAGCACTATAACATCTGCCTTTTTCGCAACCTCTTTATTATCTGTTGTAACCGCAATTCCAAATTTTTCCTTTGCGCTTGACAGTTTATCCATATCTCTTCTGGAAACAATGATTTCCTCCGGCTTTACAACTTTTTTATCTATAATTCCCTGAACAATTGCTCCTGCCATATTACCAAATCCAATAAATCCTAACATCCTTTTTTCTCCCTTTCACAATTCATTATCTGTTTGTAGTATGTATTCTGCGTTGTCTTGATACTTCATACATAAGTATGGATGAAGCAATGGCTGCATTTAAGGATTCAACTTTGCCTTCCATAGGAATTTTTATGTAGGTGTCCGCCAATAGGGCTGTTTCTTCCTTTAGTCCATTTCCTTCATTGCCAATTAGAAATGCTGTTCCATTTGACTCAGCCTCAAAATACGATATCTCATCGTAATATTTTTTTCCCTGTAAATGTGCTGCATATATCTTGATATGCTCTTTTTTTAACTTATTAATGGTATTTGCTATCTCATCTGTGTAGAAAAAAGGAATACGGTAAATGGAGCCCATTGTGGATCGAATGGTCTTGGGATTATAGATATCCACACATCCTTTTGTCATAATGATTCCACTGACTCCAGCACCTTCTCCTGTACGCATAATTGTCCCAAGGTTGCCAGGGTCCTGGATATCTTCCAAAACCATAAGAAGTGGATTGTTTGTCTTTATCATATCATTTAGAGTGTATGTTTTCTGTTGCACCACACACAGTATCCCCTGTGGTGAAACCGTATCGGAAATCTTTTTAAAAACATCATCACTTACTGTTTCATAACGAAATGTTTTAAACAATTCTTCTGTTCCTTCCTTTTGTAAAAAGGATTCCGACACATAGATTTCGCTAATTCTTTCCTTAGGCACTTCTGAAAACATTTTAATGCCTTCCACAAGAAATAAACCGCTTTCTTTTCTTGCTTTAGCCTTCTCATTTAATGTAACAAGTTCTTTTATTTTTTTATTTGTAATCAATCTTTGTCTCCTAAAGTTTCTTTAAGATATCTTCAATTACTCTGTCCTGTGCCAGTACCATAAGATGTTCATCTTCATCAATTACATAATCTGCCGATGGCATAATCCGACTGGTTCCATCTGCTTTTCGAATTCCCAAAATGGATATTCTGTGGCGTGCTGCAATGTTGGATTCGCGAATGGATTTACCAACCCATGCTTTTTGCGGTGGGATCTCATAGATAGCATATCCCTCGGCCAGTTCAATGTAGTCAAACACGTTATTAACGCTATAACGTGATGCACATTTTTCAGCGATATCCTTATCCGGATAAATAACTTCATCTGCTCCGTTTCTCAGTAAAAATTTAGCCTGAATATCTCTGGTTGCTTTGCTGATTACTTTTTTAGCGCCCATTTCTTTGGTCAGGTTTGTAATTTCAAGACTGCTTTGGAAATTCGTCCCAATGCACACAAAGACAATATCAAAATTGCCAATACCAAGGCTTCGAAGAACTTCTTTGTTCGTACAGTCTCCTATTTTGGTACTTGTTGCATATGGAATCATATCTTCTATTTTCTTTTCATCAATATCAATAATCATGACATCAATGCCATGCTCCAAAAAGTTATTTGCAAGGTGATGTCCAAAACGTCCCATTCCTATAATTAATACTGATTTCATAACTGCCTCCATTTTGTGCTTAGCCAACTATTATTTTTTCATGCGGGTATTGCACCGGTGCCTGAATCTTTCGTTGTGCAAATACAAGTGCAAAGGATAAACTTCCAAGTCTTCCGGTAAACATGAGTAGAATGATAACTAATTTCGGAATAAAGGTCAGGCTTCTCGTGATACCTGTTGTCATTCCTACTGTACCAATTGCCGAAAAGACCTCAAACATAACATCTAAAAATGGCAATGGCTGTACCGCCACTATAATGATGATTGCTGTAATCGCCAGCACGAGATTAATCATAAATACAGTACTTGCTCTTCTGATTGCATCTTCATGTAATTTTCGTCCAAAAATATTTGCCCCATATGACTGATGAATCATGGATGAAGCTACAATAATCATGACAAGAAGTGTGGTTGTCTTAATACCACCCGCTGTAGAGCCGGGGCTTCCACCAATAAACATTAAAACTATCGTCAGTACTTTGCTTGCATCTGTCAAAGATGCTGTGTCTACTGTATTAAAGCCTGCCGTTCTTGCTGTTACGGAACTAAAAAGTGCACCTAATATCTGCTCCCTTGCATTCATTCCGGCAAATAAATTGTTACGTTCAAAAATCAAAAAAAGAACAGTACCTCCAAAAATAAGAATTCCTGTTACCAGTAATACTAGTTTTGTGTGTAACAGATATTTTCGGAAATGCCATTTATTTCGCACGATATCATCCCATACAATAAATCCGATTCCACCGACTACAATCAATACCATAACGACAAGATTAACAAGGATATCTCCTTCATAAGCGGTCAGTGATGAATACTCCTCCCAGTTACCCATTAAATCAAATCCTGCATTACAAAAAGCACTGATAGAGTGAAAAATTCCAAAATACAGACCTTTCACAAGTCCGACCCTTGGAATAAACCGAATCGATAGCAGTAACCCGCCGACTAATTCCATTATGAAGGTTCCTTCAATAATTTTTTTGGTCAGTCTGACTGTTCCTGCCGTTTCTATGGTACTAACACTTTCATGAATGGCTTCTCTGCTCTTTAATCCAATACGTCTTTTAAAGACGACCGCAACATATACGCCAATGGTTATAAAGCCAAGCCCGCCTATCTGAATAAGGGAAATAATAACGAGTTGGCCAAATAATGTCCAATTTGTAAAGGTATCTGCAATCACCAGTCCTGTTACACAGGTAGCTGATGTGGCTGTGAACAAAGCATCAATAAAAGGCATACTTTCTCCACTACGGCTGGCTAAAGGCAGTGACAGTAATATTGCTCCCAAAAGAACAAGTGTTGCAAAGCCTGCTACAATCATTTTTGTATATGATACTCTATATTTTAATTTATTCATAAAAAATCATTTCCTTAAGCGAAGGCTTTATACGTAGGCTGATAATAATTTGCTGACCTGCCATTGATACTCAGGAATATCCTTTTGCATCTGTAATGCTTCATCAATATCAAAATCAACAAATTCTCCATGCTGATATCCTACTACACGATTGGTCTTGCCTGCACATAAAATATCTGCTGCATAAGCTCCCATAATCGATGCGTAAAAACGATCTTTACAGGTCGGGCTTCCTCCACGCTGCATATAGCCTAAAATAGTCGCTCTTGTTTCAATACCGGTTGCTGCTTCTATTCGTCTTGCCATAGATGTGGAATGTCCGATTCCTTCTGCATTAATAATAATATGATGTGTTTTGCCACGTTTTCTGTTATTAATTATGTTATTAATAATATTCTGTTCATTAAAATCGTATTTTTCAGGTAATAAAATATCTTCTGCGCCATTGGCTACACCACACCACAGTGCAATATAACCTGCATTTCTACCCATAACTTCGATAATACTGCAACGTTCATGACTTGAGGAAGTATCACGAACTTTATCAATTGCCTGCATAGCTGTATTAATTGCCGTATCAAATCCAATTGTATAATCGGTACATGCAATATCAAGATCGATTGTGCCAGGAAGGCCAATAGTATTAATACCCTGTTTGGATAAGGCCTGAGCACCTCTATAAGAGCCATCTCCACCAATTACAACAAGACCGTCTATACCATGCTTACGGCAAATCTGGGCACCTCTTATCTGTCCCTCTTCTGTTCTGAATTCTTTGCATCTTGCTGTACCTAATATGGTTCCTCCACGTTGAATGGTATCGGAAACACTGGAAGCCTGCATATCTATTATTTCTTCATTTAATAATCCCTGATAGCCTTTTTTGATTCCTTTGACTTTCACACCGTTCGTAATGGCTTTTCTCACTACTGCACGAATTGCAGCATTCATACCGGGAGCATCTCCTCCACTTGTAAGTACACCAATTGTTTTTATTTCTTTGGTTGCTTTAGCTTCCATTGATGTTTTTTTGTCCATTGACATACTATTTCCTCCTCATCTGCAGGATTTACTATTCCTGAGACATCTTCTGTTTGCATAACACGCATATTTTAGACTACATTTTAATCCTTTTTGATACTGTTTTCAACTGTATCTTTCTATCCTGTACTTAAATTAGTTTAATATTAGCTTCTCCATAACGTCCGTTAAGGTTCGCAATTAGTTGTTGATTGGCCAGCACATTTTTATTGGGTGGAAATCTTTTTACCATCTTAGGATTCTCAATATATACTACCACACTGTCTCTTCCGTCTGATTCTGCCAATAAATCAAGAAGTGCTGCTTCTTCTTTATCATATGATTCTCTGTCGGGGAACTTAATCCACAGTTCTTTGTGAATATCATCAAAGGACTGGATGGATTCACATATAACCTTGCCATCCTTTTCTTCCTCAGCAGATACTCGGCCTTTTATGAATACCTTACTGTCCTCATTCAGGCTGGCACTGCTTTTCTCATATACCTTCGGAAATACGATAACCTCCACACTGCCTGCTAAATCTTCCAATGTAAGAAAAGCCATAACCTTGTCATTTTTTGTGTATTTTATTTTCTTTTCCGCAATCAGACCGCCAATCGTGATATTCTGTCCATCCTGCACTCTCATTGCACCGGTTTCTTCATCCAGATAAAAATCAGAAGTAATATTGGTGATATTTTTTCTCCAGATTCCTTCATATTCCTCTAACGGATGACCGCTTACATAGATTCCAAGCACTTCTTTTTCAAATGCAAGAATCATCTCTTTTGAATATTCCCCAACATCCGGCATTTTAATATCAAAGTTCTCTTTTTCTTCTTCAGAAGCAATATCGAAAAGTGAAATTTGTCCCGCCATGTTGTTCTTTTTATCATTTTGAATATGGTCCATAATATGAGTATAGACAATCATAAACTGTTTTCTCGTTCCGCCCAGTCCATCAAATGCTCCTGCCTTAATAAAATTCTCTATTACTCTTTTATTGATATCATGCTCTACATTTAGGGTGATAAAGTCATCAAGACTTTTATAATCGCCCCTTTCTTCTCTCTCTTTTACAATGCTTTCAATAATGGGGCGTCCCACTCCCTTAACTGCCGTAAGTGCATAGCGAATGGAGTTATCCGCCACGGAAAAACCTGCTTCACCCTGATTAATATCCGGTGGCAAAATAGATATTCCCATGCTTCTGCAACTCAAAATATACTCGGATACTTTTCCTGCATTATCTATCACCGAGGTAAGCAATGCTGCCATAAATTCAACCGGATAGTAGTATTTTAACCATGCTGTCTGATAAGAAACAACCGCATAGCAGGCTGCATGTGATTTATTGAACGCATATTTTGCAAAATCAACCATGGAATCGTATATTTTATTGGCTGCCTGTTCGCTGATACCGTTGGCAACACAGCCTTTTATATTTTCTTCTTCGCTTCCGTAAATAAAGCTTTTTCTCTGGGCATCAATAACATACTGTTTTTTCTTGCTCATTGCTCGCCTTATGTTATCTGCCTGCCCCATCGTATAGCCGGCAAGGTCACGCACAATCTGCATAACCTGTTCCTGATAGACAATACAGCCATAGGTCGGTTTTAAAATATGTTCAAGCTGCGGGCACTCATATGTAATAGCCGACTGCTGGTTTTTTCCTGCAATATATTTGGGGATAAAGTCCATCGGACCTGGGCGATATAAAGAAATACCCGCAATAACATCCTCTAAGCTTTGTGGCTTTAACTCTTTCATGAAGCTTTTCATTCCGGCACTTTCAAGTTGGAAAATACCATCCGTTCTTCCTGTTCCAAGAGAAGCCAATACTTTTTCATCCGCAAAGTCAATATGGTCAACATCTATTTGTATGTGCTGTGTTTTTTCAATATTCTTAACTGCATTATTAATTACTGTCAGTGTACGCAGACCTAAAAAATCCATTTTAAGAAGTCCAAGTTCTTCAAGTGTGGTCATGGTAAACTGGGTGGTAATAGAGCCGTCAGAGCCTCTGGATAGTGGTACAAATTCATCTGCTGCCTTTTGACAGATTACGACACCTGCTGCATGCATAGAGGTATGACGTGGCAATCCCTCTAATCGTTTGCACATATCTATTAAAAGATGGACCTGATCATCCTGTTCGTATGCATTTCTTAGGTCCGGATTTAATTCAAGTGCCCTTGCGATTGTAATGTTTAATTCATTGGGAATCATTTTGGCAATGCCATCCACGTAGGAATAAGGAAGATCCATAACACGTCCAACATCACGGATGACACCTTTTGCTGCCAGTGTTCCAAAGGTTACAATCTGAACAACCTTATCTGCACCATATTTTCTTCCAACGTAATCTATGACTTCCTGTCTGCGTTCATAACAGAAGTCAATATCTATATCCGGCATGGATACACGTTCCGGATTTAAAAAACGTTCAAACAGCAATTGATACTTAATTGGGTCAATATTTGTTATATGAAGGCAGTATGCCGCAATACTTCCTGCTGCTGAACCACGTCCCGGTCCAACCGGTATTCCCTGGCTTCTTGCATAATTAATAAAATCCCATACGATAAGAAAATAATCTACGTATCCCATTTTTTGAATGGTCGAAAGTTCATAATCTAATCGTTCTCTTAATGTCCCATCATCTTCCGGATATCGCTCTTTTAAGCCATCTGAGCAAAGTTCATTTAAATATCCCCAGGAATCATAACCCTGCGGTACTTCAAATCTCGGCAGCTTCGTAACGCCAAATTCTATATCCACATGGCATCTGTCTGCAATTCGCTGTGTATTTTCAACTGCTTCCCAGGCATAGGAAAAAAGACCTTTCATGTCCTCTTCACTTTTGACGTAATACTGTCCGCCCTCGTAGCGCATTCTGTCTTCATCATTCAGTTTTTTAGCTGTCTGGATACAAAGTAATATGTCGTGTGGCTTAGCATCCTCTGCATATGTATAATGAATATCATTGGTTGCTACCAATGGGATGTTCAATTCTTTGCTAATATTAAGCAATGTTGTATTAACTGTTTTTTGTTCCGGAATTCCATGATCCTGCATTTCAAGGAAATAATTGCCTTCGCCAAAGCAATCTAAATATTTGAGTGCTGCCTTTTTGGCTTCATCAATTAAGCCTTTAGTAATGTTTCTTGCCACTTCACCAGCAAGACATGCCGAAAGAGCAATAATACCATTATGATACTGTCGCAGTACTTCCATGTCCACACGCGGTTTATAATAATAACCCTCTGTAAATCCTTTGCTGACTATTTTCATCAGGTTAGCATAACCTTCATTATTCTCTGCAAGTAAAACAAGATGATAATATCTGTCTTCGCCACCTGTCAATTCTTTATCAAATCTGGAATTTGGTGCTACATACACCTCGCAGCCGATAATAGGATTAATTCCGGCTTCCTTTGCTGCACGATAGAAATCAATCACGCCATACATAACGCCATGATCTGTTATAGCCGCACTGTCCATACCGAGCTCTTTTACTCTTTTTACATATTCTTTTATTTTGTTGGAGCCGTCTAGCAGACTATATTCTGTATGCGTATGTAAGTGTGCAAATGCCATTTAATATGCCTCCTATCGTTTTTATTCCTGTCCTTTCCATGTTACCATAGTAACCTTTCATTTTCAATTTAAAGAACTTTTTTTAGCAAAACAAAAGAGGTAAATCAGGAAGATTGCTCCCGATTCACCTCTTTGTGTTAAATACTGTTTAGATGTATTTTTTTAAGTCATTTACTTTATCAAGTGCTTCCCAAGGAAGATTTAAATCATTACGTCCAAAATGACCATATGCTGCAGTCTGTTTGTAAATAGGACGACGAAGATTTAACATTTTGATGATTCCTGCTGGACGAAGATCAAAGTTCTCTCTGATGATATCTACTAATTTATTATCATCTACTTTGCCTGTTCCAAAGGTATCAACCATAACGGAAGTTGGCTGAGCAACACCAATTGCATAAGAAAGCTGAACCTCACATTTATCTGCAAGTCCTGCTGCAACAATGTTCTTTGCAACATAACGAGCTGCATAAGCTGCTGAACGGTCTACCTTTGTGCAATCCTTACCGGAGAAAGCGCCACCGCCGTGACGAGCCATTCCACCATAAGTATCTACAATAATCTTACGTCCTGTAAGTCCGGAATCGCCGTTTGGTCCGCCGATTACAAAACGTCCTGTTGGATTAATGAAATATTTTGTTCTCTCATCAACAAGTTCCTGTGGAATAACAAGATCAATAACGTATTTGCGAACATCTTTATGAATCTGTTCCTGTGAAACTTCTTCTGCATGCTGAGAAGAAATTACTACGGCATTAATATGAACCGGTTTACCATTTTCATCATATTCTACAGTAACCTGTGATTTTCCATCTGGTCTTAAATAAGCAAGAGTACCGTTTTTACGAACCTCTGTTAATTTCTTGGTCAATTTATGAGCAAGTGCGATTGGATAAGGCATGTATTCTTCTGTCTCATTGCTTGCATAACCAAACATCATACCCTGATCGCCTGCACCAATTGCTTCAATCTGTGAGTCTGACATATTAGCTTCTTTTGCTTCTAATGCTTTATCAACTCCCATTGCGATATCAGCTGACTGTTTGTCAAGAGCAACCATAACACCACAAGTATTAGCATCAAAACCTTTTGCAGAATCATCATATCCGATTTCTCTGATGGTATCACGTACAATACTTTGTACATCAATCTGTGCTTTTGTTGTAATTTCTCCCATTACCAGAACTAATCCGGTTGTAATAGCTGTTTCACATGCTACACGGCTGTTTGGGTCCTGTGCCATAATAGCGTCTAAGACTGCATCTGAGATATTATCACAGATTTTGTCAGGATGTCCTTCTGTTACTGATTCCGAGGTAAATAATCTTTTTTCCATCTCTTGTTCTCCTTTAATAAATTGATTTACGGGTAATTTCACAGCATACTCTGCTGTTTTCTAGAATAAAAAAAGTCCTGCTTGCAAAAAACAAGCGGACTCGATATCGATACTCAAATCCTCTTATTGTTCGACTTTTTCGCTCAGGTTGGCACCTTCCAATTATGGGGTTGCCGTGGCTTCACAGGTCCTATGTACCTCCACCACTCTGAATAAGAGAAAACTCACTGTTTACACAGCGATTACAATATGGAATTTTTATATCTTTTGATAGAATACACCTGTCTAATTATTCTGTCAATAAACATTTTACTGAAAATAAATATATTATTTGACAAATTTTGTGATAAATTCTATAATTTTATACGTATAGGAGGCTTCTTATGAGTAAAGTTGACACTTCCGATCTTGTACCTGGAATGATTTTAGCAAGCGACGTATATAACTACAATGATCAGTTGATTCTTCCTGAAGGTCTTCGTTTAAATGACAAGGCCATTACGAAGCTTACTTTTTATTCCATTCGTTCAGTTAGTATCAAAGATGAAGTTCATAAATCACGTCCTGAAACAGACAGCACTGAGGGTTCCTATTCTCAACGTCTTAAAAAAAGTGAAGAATTTGCACAATTTAAACAAGACTTTGAAGAAACCGTTACTCATATGCAATCTGCAATTGTGGATGTTGTTGAAAAGCATGCCAAACTTGATATGGAGACATTAGTAGCAGATTCCCTTATGTTGCTTCACCCTCCCGGCGGAGATATTAATATATTTGATATGGTGCACAATATGCGCCAGTATGATGATTTAACCTATGCTCATAGTTTAAATGTTGGCTTAATATGCAATGTTTTTGCTACATGGCTTGGTAAATCACAGCAAGAATGCAAGCTCGCTCTTGAATGTGGTCTTTTACATGATATTGGAAAGTTAAAAATACCAGAGACCATTATTAAAAAGCCACAGCGATTAACAGACAATGAATTCGAAATCATCAAAACACATCCGATTGAAGGATACAAGGTTTTGCAGTCATATGATATTGATGAACACATTAAAAATGCTGCACTTATGCATCATGAACGCAGTGATGGTTCCGGTTATCCCTTAGGGTTAAAAGATGATCGAATTGATGAATATGCCAAAATTGTCAGTATAGCCGATGTATATGAAGCTATGACATCCGCTCGAATTTATCGTGGTAGTTTGTGTCCATTCCAGGTTATTGCAGCTTTTGAAAGTGAAGGTCTTCAAAAATATGATACACACATGATTATGACTTTCCTCGAAAACATTGTGAATACCTATATGTTGAACCGTGTACGGTTAAGCAATGGAATGGAAGGTGATATTATTTTCATCAATAAACAGTGTCTGTCACGTCCTACCATTAAATGTGGTAATGAATATATTGATTTATCGCAAAGACAAGACTTATCAATAGAAGCAATCGTTTAATAAAATATTAGAGCAATAAAAAAGTGGCTTTTCATAAGCCACTTTTTTATTTATCATCCAACTTTTAATTTAAATTTCTGTAATTCACGCTCCGTGCTGACCTTTTCTATCAAAGCGCCAAGTGAACGAAGCTTTTCATCAAAGTCTTCATATCCACGTTCGATATAACGGATATCATCTACCGTAGTAATACCTTCTGCCGCAAGTCCTGCTAAAACAAGTGCTGCGCCTGCACGCAAATCCGGTGCTGTAATGCTTGCACCTGTATATCTTGCAACTCCATCAATAATTGCGGTGTTGCCCTCTACTTTGATATTGGCACCCATTCGAGTCAATTCATCAACGTATTTAAAACGGTTTTCAAAAATACTTTCCGTTACAATGCTGGTTCCATCAGAAAGTCCAAGTGTAACTGCTATCTGTGGCTGCATATCTGTCGGAAATCCCGGATAAGGAAGTGTTTTAACATGTGTATGTCCAAGAGGCTTGGATGCTACTACTCTTACCGCATCATCTGATTCTTCTATCTCGCATCCGATTTCCATAAGCTTTGCACTAATAGACTCTAAATGCTTTGGAATAACATTTTTAACTGTTACATCACCTTTGGTAGCAGCAGCGGCGAACATAAATGTTCCGGCCTCTATCTGATCCGGTATAATTGCATATTCAGTGCCCTTTAAAAAAGAAACACCTTTAATACGAATTACATCTGTTCCAGCACCCTTTATATTTGCACCCATGCTATTTAAGAAATTCGCAACATCAACTACATGAGGCTCTTTTGCTGCATTTTCCATAATGGTAAGACCATCTGCCATCACAGAAGCTAACATAACATTAATAGTTGCACCAACCGAAACAACATCAAGGTAAATGTGATTACCCTTTAACTGCTCAGCTTGTGCTATAATTAAGCCATGTTCAATGGACACTTTAGCGCCCAAAGCTCGAAAGCCTTTGAGATGCTGATCAATTGGTCTTGAACCAATATTACATCCTCCTGGAAGGGATACTTCTGCTTTTTTGTATTTCCCAAGTAATGCACCAATCAAATAATAAGAAGCACGAATCTTCTTAATAAAATCGTCTTCTATAATATGTCCATGTACATTTCTTGCATTTATTTTTATTGTATGTCTATCCTGTCTGTCTACCAGAACACCAATGCTCTCCATTGCCTGAAGCATAACATTTGTATCCCGGACATCAGGTACATTT
This sequence comes from uncultured Lachnospiraceae bacterium, assembly GCA_964487395.1. Taxonomy (GTDB): domain Bacteria; phylum Bacillota; class Clostridia; order Lachnospirales; family Lachnospiraceae; genus RGIG8767. The sequence continues at coordinate 19,039 of CAZAQH010000002.1, forward strand.
TCAATCACTACGGTTTCGTCCGTCATAATAGTTGCTGCGAGAATTGCAAGTGCGGCGTTTTTCGCGCCACCAATTTCAACCTCACCCACGAGCGGACTCCCACCTTTGATCACATATTGTTCCATTTTCACACCCGTCCTGCACAAATTCTCAATCAAGTATATTGTTCACATGACTGTCGCGGTATTCGCCAGATGCAATCCTTTCTTGTCGAATTGTAATTGCATCACCACCCTAGTATAACATATTCTCATTTTTTGTAAACACGAGAACATTTGTACTAAAAAATGGTAAAATTTACATATTTACACTAATCTAAATATTTTAATGGATTAACAGCCGTTCCATTCACTCTTATTTCAAAATGAAGATGTGGTCCCGTACTTCTACCGGTATTACCACTTAACGCAATCTTCTGCCCCTGTTTTACAGACTGACCTGCTGATACTAAAACTTTGCTCAAATGTCCATAGCGTGTCTCTCTTCCGTCTGGATGCTTGATATAAACTACATAGCCATATCCGCTTCCCCATCCTGCTTTGGTGACAGTTCCACCTGAGGATGCCACAACGGTTGTTCCCTTTGGCACTGCCCAGTCAACACCCTTATGATACGTAGATGCACCTCTTGTAGGAGCACTTCTGCGACCAAAGTTAGAAGACAGTCTGCCTCCTGATATTGGTTTAATATAGGTAGGTGGAATCTTTGTTCCTTTTTCCACAATCTTAGGAACTGCTTCCATCGTAACTTCCTGTTTGACAATTTCTCTACCAATTTCTTTTTCATTTCTATAGGAAATCATTGCTGCAACCTTACGATGTCCAGCTGATGGTTCCTGCAGTGTTACTTCCTGCGTTGTATACCATTCATCATTGTCAATATAAATAATATCCGCATCGTAATCTTCTTCGTAGTACATTTGCTCACTGCGTTCAACTGAAAGCGGTGGTTCCGGCTGTGTGACGATAATTTCCTGTCCTGCTCTGATGGTAGAGTTTTCATCTTCTATAGAATCATTAAGTGAAATAATCTTCTCCATCGGAATATTGGTTGTTTCTGCAATCTGGGATAATGTATCGCCCGGTTGCACTTCATAAATGGCATTTTTATCCTGAACGGTTGTCACTTCACTGATCGCCTGTTCTAATGATGTAATCTGATACGGCATTAAATAGGAATCAATAATTTCTATATTGTCCCCAAAATCCAAACTCATCAAACCATACTCATAATCCTCAAATTCCATTGTCTCTGAAACAGGTACAATTTCTTCAAATATATCATCAAAATAAGAATCCATCCCTGCCTTTGCAAAAACCGGTTCTTCTTCGTCTTTTATTTCAGCATTATTTACAACATGCGCTGTCAGTGCATTCAATTCCCTTGTCGGATTCATAACAAGCTTAGCCGTATAACGGTTATTATTCTCATATTGGTCAAGTGCTGCCTGTAAAACTTGTCTTACTTCATCACTGCTTGACACATTAACAGTATACTCTTTTACTTTTACAGTATACGCATGCTGCAAAGTCTCTTTGACATGTCCCTTTAATGAGTTAAGAAGATTCTGTTTGATTTCCTCTTCCGAGTTAATCTCTGCGAACAAAACTTCCTGTCCTTCCATAACTAAATCTGAATCTGCATATATTAAATCTTCCGATGCTCCTGCTAACTCTAAACGTGCTTCTCTCATCAGGGCATCAACATCTGTCTCTTTACCAACATAACCGATGTCATCTCCATTCAAATACAGATGAAATAGATTGTCTCCATCTTTTTCGAATTTAGTATATTGCGGAATCATAAATAAATTCAATATTATCACCAGCAATGCTGTGCGAATAAAACTTATACGTAAACGTTTATAATATCTGGTTATTTTCATTATTGCCTTCACTCTTCATGTAACATTTTTGTAACAAATCAATTCTAACAGCAAAATTAAATCTTGTAAAGATACTCTCTATAATAAAACAAAGAAAAAGGAAAGACTATGTCTTCCCCTATTTTTTCTTTACACTATATCCAAATTTTCCTAATTCTTTTCCTATTGAGAAATAGGTTCCATGCGAATATACAATGGGATGAGCCTGTTCTAAATGGAAACGTTCTTCCAAATCCATATATTGATCATCCACATGAACGGCTGTCACATCAGCCATAAATAAATCATGCGAACCCAGTTTTGTAATACTTCTTAATTTACATTCAATATTAACCGGGCTTTCTTTTATATATGGAACTTTAACTGTTTGTCCGGGAACTTTGGTCAATTTCATTTTTTCCCATTTGTCAACTTTTCTTCCGCTGACAACGCCACAATAGTCTGTTGCATATGTTAAATCCTCTGTGGTCAGATTAATAACAAATTCCTTTGTTTTTTCAATCAGTTCATAGGAATACCGTTCCGGCCGTACGGATATGGATACCATCGGCGGATTCGTACATATTGTACCTGCCCAAGCTACCGTAAAAATATTGTCGTGTCCCTCACCGTCAGTCGTACTTACCAGTACCGCCGGCAAAGGATACAGCATATTTCCCGGCTTAAAATCAATTTTTGACATTTTAACACCTCTTAGAGAATACCAAATATACGTAATACCTGTAATGCAATATCTGCTAAAACTGCAACCAGTATTATGATACACATTGTATTTGGAAATATGTTCTGCTTCTTTATTTTCTTAATCTGTGCCTGATTATCTTCGTCTATTTTTGCTTTTAGAGCATCTGTCTGTTCATTAATAACTGCCTGAACATTACGATAAACCTTCACATTTTCTTTATGAAGAGAATCATCTAACTGTGTAAACAAATCTTCAACATATTTTTTGTCTTCTACTGAATCAGTCTGTACATTTTCCATTGCATTCTTAATGTTATCGCAGCCTTCCTGTATAAGTCTGCTAACATTTTCTGCCGATTCCATGTTTTTCAGATTTAACTGTTTCATTTGCTGAAGTAAGTCTTCATATGCTTCTACCTGTTCTCTTAATTTTCTGTTCTCCTTTGCCTCAGCAGCTGAATTGGCTCTGATAATTTCCTGTGCTGTAAATTTTTGTGCAAGTTTGTCAATAAAAGTATCCATTGTCCCCTCCGTTCACCTTACTTTTCTTTTGTTTGTTTGTTTTTCGCACTTTTTTGCGTATTTTACTTTGTGCACTATGCACAATTATTTTTATTTTCTTCTTTTTCTTTTGTGTGTATTAACCATATGTTTACATCTTGTTCATATTTTATTCACATTTCATTGTTATACTTTAAATATCGAAACGGAAAAAAATTTTTGATAAATTTTTTCATAATAGCCCAGGCGCTGCGAAGTGTCTGGGCACTCCTCATTTTATGGGCTAATTATTTCTAAAGTATATCCTCTTCACGTCCTGCAAGCTTCTGAATTTCTTCATTTAGTGAAAGCATTCTAGCATCTAAATCTGATACCATTCGTGCACACTCTACTAATTCAGTTTTAATATGTTCTGGAGCATTTCCCTCAAATTTATAATGAATTTTATGTTCCAAGCTTGCCCAAAAGTCCATCGCTACTGTTCGTATTTGAATCTCAACTTTTGCACTTGCTGTTCGATCTGACAAAAAAATAGGAACTGAAACCAGCATATGATAACTTTTGTATCCACTTGGCTTTGGGTTCTTAATATAGTCCTTAATGGATATAATCTTAATATCGCTCTGGTTGCTAATCATTTCTGCTATTCTGTAGATATCAGAAGTAAAAGAACAAATAACACGAATACCCGCAATATCGTTCACATATTTGACCATATTTTCAATGGTAGACTCATAACCGTTCTTTTTTAATTTTTTGACAATACTCTCTGATGTTTTGATACGTGATTTAATATGTTCAATCGGATTGTATCTATGTACATGTTGAAATTCGTCATTGAGTATCTCCAGCTTTGTCCCTATTTCCTTTAAAGCTGAATTATAAATTAAAATTACTTCTTTCCAACTGTCCACTTGATTATTTCCAGTATATTCTGTACTATCCATTTCTCATCCTGCCTTACTTAAAATATAATCATTATTACAGAGACAGTATACCATATTATTCTTGTTTTTTGTGCATTTTACGTTATTTTAATTTTTCCAATTATTTTTTCATCATTTTTATTTTGAAATGCTTGTTATACTTTTTTTGTCTGTTATAATATTAGCAAATCAAATCATAAAAAGCAGTATTAGCGGAGGCCATCTACAGCATGAGAATCTGGGCAAAAGAATTTAAGGATAACCATCTTTTAAAAGATACAGTTATTGAAAATAATAAACAGGACACTCGAACGCATAAAGTTTTTCAGGCACTTGAGGATACATGCCGGGAATTTGATTTGTGCAAACCACTTTGGTTGGATAAGAACATTTCCGAATTTCAAAATCATGCCAAAACACGATTTCATCAGGATAATTTCATAGAACCGATTCCATTTGATTATTTGGAATTTCATGTTATAGAAGAGGATTAATTCTTCTTCTATTTTTTTGTTTAAAATTTATTGACACTGGAAATAATGTGTTGTAGTATTGCAATATGGTTTATGTAGTTATTATTACTACTTGTTGTGATTTGATAGGTTAAATATGTGAAATGAGGTGAATTATATGCAGATTACAATTAGAGAACCCGGAAGTGCCATTACACATTTTGTTGCCATGATGATGGCATTACTTGCTTCTGTACCTTTATTAGTGAAGGCGGAACTGGCATCCGGACGATTATGTTTTTTTGCTATGTGCATTTTTATGTGTAGCATGGTGATGTTATATGGTGCCAGTGCAACTTATCATTCATTGACTGTTTCGGGTAAAGTTCTAAAGGTATTTCGAAAGCTTGATCATATGATGATTTTTGTATTGATAGCCGGTTCGTATACGCCTATCTGTCTTATTGTATTAGGTGGGAAAAGTGGATACGTTCTATTAGCAATTATTTGGTCAATAGCGATATTTGGAATGACCATCAAGGCTTTATGGATTACGTGTCCAAAGTGGTTTTCATCTATTCTATATATTGCAATGGGCTGGGTATGTGTCGGTGTCTTTGGGCAGCTTGTATCTTCGCTTCCGGTCGCCGCCTTTATCTGGCTATTAGCCGGAGGTATCATTTACACAATCGGTGGCATCATTTACGCCCTGAAGCTTCCCATCTTCAACAGTAAGCATCATGGCTTTGGCTCTCACGAAATTTTCCATTTATTTGTCATGGCCGGCAGTATCTGTCACTTCATCTTTATGTATTGTTATGTTGCCTAGTGCCCCAGTGTCCCAGCGGGTTTTGTATTTGTACTTCGGGTACGCTCTCGCTTAATTTCACACGTAGCAGCACATAAGGCTGCATAGAACGCAGCCTAAGTGCTGACGTGTTCACAAAACCCTCAGTACAAATAGGAAAACCGCTGGGGATAACGAGAAAAAAACAAAGGATAGTGACTAAGAAAGATAGGCTGGGGATGAGAGAAAGAAAGAAAAAGAAAAAACAATGTTTTTCAAATATTTTTCCACAAAAAAAGAATCAGTTGCACTGATTCTTTTTTTGTCTATATGAGGCTTTCTTTTAGTGTGTGAGGGGCTGGGGTGCTGTAATGGTACTGAGGGTTGTATGAATGCGTCAGTACTTAGACTGCGTCTTTTGCAGTCTTATGTACTGCTACGCATGAATCCAAGCGAAAGCGTACCCGAATACCATTACAGCACCCACCCCCGCCCGACTAGTTAAAGCCGTTAGGGTTGTTTTTCTGCCAGCGCCAGGAATCTTCACACATTTCTTTGATTCCATATTTTGCTTCCCAGCCAAGTTCGCGTTTGGCTTTGGAGGCATCGGAATAGCAGGTGGCGATGTCACCCGCACGTCTTTCCTTAATTACATAAGGAATCTTAACACCAGTTGCTTCTTCAAAGTTTTTCACAATATCAAGAACACTGTAGCCGTGGCCGGTTCCTAAGTTGTATATACTGAGTCCTGTTTTTTCTTCCAGCTTTTTAACAGCCTTTACATGTCCTGCTGCCAAATCGACTACATGAATATAATCGCGTACTCCGGTTCCATCCGGTGTGTCATAGTCATTGCCAAATACGCCAAGTTCTTTTAACTTTCCTACTGCAACCTGTGTCACATAAGGCATAAGGTTATTCGGAATTCCGTTTGGATTTTCGCCAATGGTGCCACTCTTATGTGCTCCGATTGGATTAAAATAGCGAAGTAAAACAACATTCCACTCCGGGTCTGCTGTATGCAAATCCGTTAAAATCTGCTCTAACATGGATTTCGTCCAGCCATAAGGATTGGTACATGTTCCTTTTGGACATTCTTCTGTAATCGGAATCATAGCCGGATCGCCATAAACGGTTGCAGAAGAAGAAAAAATAATGCTTTTACAGTTGTAGTTTCTCATTACTTCTAATAAATTCAAAGTCCCCGAAATATTATTTTCATAATATTCCAACGGTTTTTTCACAGATTCACCTACTGCTTTTAAGCCGGCAAAATGAATACATCCGTCTATTTTTTCATTGGTAAAAATCTCTTCCAATGCTTTTTTATCTCGAATATCGGCTTCGTAAAATGGAACTTTTTTTCCTGTAATCTTTTCGACTCTTATCAGCGCTTCTTTGCTTGAATTACATAAGTTGTCCATTACTACTACATCATAACCAGCATTCTGCAATTCAATTACAGTATGTGTTCCGATAAATCCTGCTCCGCCTGTTACTAAAATAGCCATGTTTTCACCTTCTTACCAAAGTTTCTCCGGATATTCTCCAGCATCTTTTAATTTTTGTATGGATTCTACTACATAAGGCTTATCTTCTTTATAAGTAACTCCAAACCATTGGTCTGTAGAGGTTAATACCTTAACCGTTGCTTTTTTGCTTTTTAATAAAACATCAACCTCAGTTGGAATCAGACATTCTGCCTTCATAGGGTTCAATGCTACTTTTTTGTCAAAGAATAAATCCAGTGCTTTTCCAAATTCAGAAATAATGCTTTTTCCAAATCCCCACATATTCATGGAAACTGGTGAAGTAACCTCGATTGGGTGGAATGTCTCTCCATCATCTTCGGAATAAGCTGCTCCATTTTCTGTTTTCACAAGCATCTTCTGTTCTACGATATCCTGTAAAAATCCATTGTCATCTGTTTTGCAGCAACCCCTTGTAACAGAGCCTTTTTCAGTCAATGTTTTGCCCAGTTCATAAGAGACCATTGCATAATTACCAGTATCTTCTTTCTGGGAAGATAAGAACTGATACATTAACTGATATCCGCTTTTTCCATAATAATCATCAGAATTGATAACCATAAATGGACCATCAATCACATCTTTACAGCAATACAGCGCATGTGTGGTTCCCCATGGCTTTACTCTGCCTTCCGGAATCGTAAAGGTTTCCGGAACATTTGAAAGTTCCTGAAAAACATATTCTACTTCCATATGCTTACTGATTGGATTGCCGACACATTCTCTGAAATCCTGTTCCATTTCTTTTTTTATAATAAAAATTACTTTTTCAAATCCTGCCTGTTTTGCATCATAGATAGAAAAATCTATAATCTTATGACCCTGATTGTCCACTGGGTCCATCTGTTTAAGTCCACCGTAGCGGCTTCCCATTCCTGCTGCCAAAATAACCAAAACTGGTTTTGCCATTTATACTCCTCCTGTTTTCCACAAATTACATGTATCCCAAGCTAGTCAGATGTATTATACCCTTTTTTGGCAAGAATGAAAAGTCTTAACATTTTCTTCGCAACTTTTCGTCATTTTTGTTGTGCCTTACGTTCTTTTATTTTTTCATTCATAGTAGTGGCAGTTTTTTATCTGCATTGAATACACTAAGCCATACTAATACATAAACGCCACAAATCAGTAAAAAGAAAAAGCATCCTTGAATCAATGTATGATAAAGGCCTAATATATAAGCCATGATTAGAATTTCTGTTGATAATATCAAAAAATGCACCAAGAGACGAATTCTCATTTTTTTCTCACTCAATTCCTCTTTTGCGTAAAAAACAAGAACAGGCACAGCAGCCAAAAAACTAAATAACAACATCTGAGCAAAATAATCTAGCGTAAATACGGAATCCGGATCAAATATAATGCAATAAATTAAAGTACCCATCATACTTCCCATATAGATAACAGGAAGCTGTTGAAAAATCTTTTTTACAATTTCTTTTAAACTCATATCTTTTTCCTCTACACTCCCAATATTTTCTTTAATTCCGGTACAAATTGTCTTGAAACCATTACTTTTTCACCATTTTCTAAAGTGGCTTCAAATCTTCCACTGATAGCAGGTCTAATATAATCAATTCGATCCGCATTCAAGACAACTGATTTAGATGCCCTGAAAAAATGAGTTCCTCTTGTCACATTTTCAAATTCATATAATTTCAGTTTGGTTTCGTATACTTGATTGTTGCAATAGAAAAATGACTTATTGTCTACCGTTTCAAAGTAAAAAATATCGCCAAGTTCTAATTTATGTAATTTTTTCCATCCATTCCAGTAATGGTATTCTGTGGATTTTTCATTTTGTGAACGATCTGCAAAATTTCATCCGTAACCATCCGACAACGAATCACTATCTCGTCCATCGTTAATTCGTCTGTTTCCTGTATTGAAATCTTCATGTTTGTGCCTCTTGAATCTTTTTTCCTTTATTCTTTTATAATATCACAGAAATTTAATTTGACAAATTTCTTCCTATTCTTTATATTCGCATTGTATACAATAAACACTAAAAAAGAAAAGGAAAACATATGAGTATTCGAATTATTATTGATTCTGCATCTGATATTACAAAAGAAAAAGCACTTGCACTGGGACTTTATTTCATGCCTTTAAAAACAATATTTGGCAACGAAGAATATTTAGACGGTATCACCATGAGTCATCAACAGTTTTATGAACGACTGATTGAAACTGAAGAAATACCAACTACCAGTCAAATACCTCCATATGAATACGAAAAAGTCTTCTCATCCATCGTAGAAAACGGGGATACTGCTATCTGCATTACATTGTCTTCTAAACTCTCAGGAAGCTATCAAAGTGCCAATATAGCAGTGGCTGATTACGAGGATAAAATTCATATTGTAGACAGTGAGAATGTATGTATTGGAGAACAGATCCTTATCTTATACGCATTGAAACTGCGGGAAGAAGGTAAATCTGTAGAAGAAATCATTGATTCATTGAATAAGCGAAAAAAAGATATACGTCTGATTGCACTTTTAGATACACTTGAATATTTGAAAAAAGGTGGGAGAATTTCTCCAACTGCTGCTTTTGCTGGCTCTCTTTTATCAATTAAACCGGTCATTGCAATTGAAAATGGAGAAGTTGCCATTTTAGGAAAAGCCAGAGGCTCTAAAAATGGAAATAATATGCTAATGGAACTAACCGGCAAAAATGGAGGCATTGATTTTTCTATGCCTTTTACTCTTGGCTATACAGGGCTCTCTGATTCCCTGCTGTTAAAATATATCGCAGACAGTGAAGTATTATATAAAGGGAAAGTGGATAAACTTCCTATCAGTACAATTGGAAGCACCATCGGAACGCATGCCGGACCGGGTGCAATTGCACTTGCTTTTTTTCCACAACATAAATAATACTTTTACCATTTTTCTATTATACTTATTGTCTTTTTGTGTTATCATATTCATAGTGAAATGCTAGGAAAGGATTTGTTATGAAAAAAGAATACCACGTTACCGGTATGACATGTGCATCATGCAGTGCCAGAATTGAAAAGGTTGTCGGAAAAATGAATGGCGTCAATCAGGCATCCGTAAATCTAGCAACCGAACGAATGACCGTTGACTTTCAAGATATTACTTCGGATGATATTATGGCTCGTGTGGATAAGCTTGGTTATCACGCCGACGAAATAATAGAAGAAAAAAAAGATGCTGATAAAGATACTTTCGAAAAAGAAAAAGCAATCCGCATATTATGGATTAAATTTATCATATGTGCCTGCTTTTCTATTCCGCTTTTTTATATTGCAATGGGACCTATGATTGGGCTTCCCGTTCCGGCTTTTCTTTCTCCCGATAAACAGCCATTTGCCTATGGACTCATTCAGTTATGCTTGACCGTTCCTGTTATGTTAACCGGATATCGTTTTTATACCGTTGGATTTAAAGCAATTTTTATGCGCAGTCCTAATATGGACAGTCTGGTTGCCATGGGAACCACGTCTGCATTTTTGTATAGTTTTTATTCTCTTATTCAAATTAAAAACGGGCATATACACAGTGTTCATGGACTTTATTTTGAATCTGTTGGCATTATTATTACTTTGATTCTGCTTGGTAAGACATTAGAATCTGTTTCAAAAGGCAAAACTTCCCAGGCAATAAAAAAATTAATGGGACTTGCACCCAAAACCGCCATTGTAAGAAAAGACGGTAAAGATATTGAAATCCCCATTAAAGACGTCTTGATCGGCGATATTTTGCTTGTAAAACCAGGAAGTAAAATTCCGGTAGACGGTATTGTAACAGATGGTACAACAACTATTGATGAATCTATGCTGACCGGCGAAAGTATTCCTGTCACCAAGGAAACAGGTGATTCAGTATTTGCAGCAACCATAAACGGAAATGGTTCTATTTGCATGGAGGCAACTAAAATTGGAAGTGAAACTGTTATCTCACAGATTATTCGTCTGGTTGAAGATGCTCAGGGACGCAAAGCACCAATTGCAAAAATTGCAGATACTGTCTCTGGATATTTTGTTCCCATTGTGTTTGTTATTGCTTTTATAGCCGCCCTTTTATGGTTTATTAGTGGTGAAAGCTTCGCATTTGCCCTGACAATTTTTGTTTCTGTTCTTGTTATTGCCTGTCCATGTGCACTGGGTCTTGCTACTCCAACCGCTATTATGGTAGCAACCGGAAAAGGTGCCGAAAACGGAATTTTAATTAAAAGTGGTGAAGCCTTGGAAACTGCACATAAAATTAATGCAATTGTTTTGGATAAAACAGGAACTATCACAATCGGAAAACCACAGGTAACCGACATTCTCTCCTGTGATGGCATCGAAAAGAATTATTTCCTGCAAATTGCTGCTTCACTTGAATATGTATCAGAACATCCTTTGGCAGAATCAATTGTTGCGTATGCCGATACGCAAGGAATAAAACGATTGGAATCTTCAGAATTTTACTCTGTTTCCGGACGTGGTATTCAGGCTGTCGTAGATGGGCACGTATGTCTTGCCGGTAATGAAAAATATATGGAAGAATCTGATATTGATATATCCGGCTTACAGTCTCAAGCCCAAAATTTTGCCCTGGAAGGAAAAACACCGATGTTTTTTGCTATGGGCAAAAAACCTGTTGGTATTATCGCTGTCGCCGATACGTTAAAAGAAGACAGTAAGGAAGCTGTCGCAAAATTACGGGAAATGGGAATTGAAGTTATTATGATAACCGGTGATCACAAACAAACTTCAGAGGCAATTGCGAAAATGGCAGGAATTGACCATGTTATCTCAGAAGTACTTCCTCAAGACAAAGCTTCCGAAGTATCCAAGCTTCAAAAAGAAGGAAATGTTGTGGCTATGGTTGGAGACGGCATTAATGATGCTCCTGCTCTTGCACAGGCAGACATTGGTATTGCAATTGGTTCCGGCACGGATGTTGCAATAGAATCTGCTGATATTGTACTGATTCACTCTGGCTTAACGGACGTAGTAACAGCAATCAAACTATCCAAAAAAACCATTAAAAACATAAAAGAAAATCTCTTTTGGGCATTTGGATACAACACTGCCGGCATTCCTATTGCTGCAGGATTGCTTCACCTATTTGGAGGACCGCTTTTAAATCCCATGATTGCAGCCGCTGCCATGTCTCTTTCATCTGTTTCCGTTTTATCAAATGCGTTACGCCTAAAACGCTTTAAAGCATAAAAATATAATACAAGGAGGATTTGAATTATGAACCATATTTTTAATGTACCATCCATGTCTTGTCAACACTGCGTAAAATCTATTGATGCTGCACTTAATGCTGTTACGGGTGTTAAGAGTGTTGACATTAACCTCGATACAAAAAAAGTTACAGTTGAAGCAGATGATTCCATCAATGAAAAAACTCTAATTGCAGCAATTGAAGATGAGGGATTTGACGTGGAATAATGAATATCTACATGCAAAAAGGGAAATCGTTTTTACGATTTCCCTTTTTTAATTCTATAAAAACACTATTCCTGTTTGAGATAGATATCACATGCCTCTTTGATTTTAAATGCTTCAATATAAGCATTTTCTTTTGGAATCCACTCTGTTTTAAAGCGATCGACCATATCTACACCATTACGTTTAGCAATCATTTCTAATTGTCTTTCAGAATCAATATCCATAAAAATCCGTAGAGAATATGGATTCTTAAAATAAGGATGCATACTATAAGCACCTTCTATAATCGTAAGTGGCTTATACGGTATTGTTTCTGATTCTGCAATCGTCTGCTTATAACAAAGGTATCGTCTGTACATAACCCTTTCTTTTTTCAAAACCGTACTTAACACTTCCTGTTCAAATCGTTCGTAATCTACATTACCGCCGATTTGGGCTAAGCGCTTTTCTGTTCTCTGAGAAGGCTGTAAGAAGAAATCATCCATGTGAAAAACATTGCAGTCATAATACTCTAAAAGCGATTCTGCCAATGTTGTTTTCCCACTTGCACTTCTGCCATCAATGGCAATGAAAAGTGTACCATCAACATTTTTCTTTATTAATTTGTCTATTTCATTTTTTACCTGTATAACGCTTTGCTCTTTCATACTCACCAGTGCATTCTCTCTTCACTTTACTAATACTGATATTGACTGATACTTCCCGAAAGTTCCTCTGCATTATGACGGTTATCTTCTGCTGCCACATTTAAAGCATGCATGCTTTCTGCAACCGCATCTGAGGAAATATTTAATTCGCTTAATCGTTTTGTACTGTCTAATACTGTTTTGCTCATTTCCTCTATGCTATCAGAAATTTGAAAAATGGTATCTTTAATACGCTCCGTCTCTTCTGTCAAATCACACATCTTACTGTTAATTTCGCTGGCACTTCCGCCATACTGTTCTCCAATATTAACAAAAGAATCATAATCATGCAGTACGTCTGTTTTGATAAATGTACTTAATTCATTACTGCTTGTGAGCAATTCTTCTACTGCCGAAATAACCGATGCATTAATACTGTTGATACTTTCAATAGACGTCGCAATGTCCTGACTTAATTCACCAATATTACCTGCTACTACAGCAAAACCTTGTCCCGATTCTCCGGCTCTTGCCGCTTCAATTCTGGCATTCAGGCTTAAGATACTTGTCTGTCCGGCAATACCTTTAATCTGGTTGGCCATTTCATTAACCTTATCAATCTGTTGTGCTCTTTCCATAACTTCCTGCATTTTTTCATATATAGCATCAATTTTTTCCATGGCACCGGCACGATTGTTCTTTGCTTCTTCGATAGCCTCATTAGCCTGTTTTTTCATGGTCTGTGTATATTCTTTTATGTCTTCCGTTCTCTCAGCAAGCGAACCAACCTCTTTAGCAGTACCCGCTAAATGATTACTAATCGTCTCACTGGATGCGCTGCATTCTTCCATGTTGGCACTTAAGTTGGTAACGGTTTCGTTAATACCACCCATTTCATTTTTGTTGGTTGCAACCGTTGCAAGCATATTGGAACCACTTTCAAAAACAGAATCCGATATAGCTGACACTCTTTTTAACAAATCACGAATCTGTTCCAAAAACTGATTCATATTATCAGCAATAACTTCAAGTTCGTCTCCGCTTTTCATTTCAATCTCTTTTGTAAAATCTCCATCACCATCTTTTAAATCCACTACTTTTTTATTAAGTTTCTTTAAATTACGGCTGAGCCTCTGACTGATTAAAGTTGCACAGATAACACCAAGCAGCACAACAATAATCCCAATAAAGATAAAGGTCTGTGAGACCTTTGCAAGCTGACTGTTAATCCAGTCAACACTAATATCAACACCCACAATACCTACTACACTACCAGTACTGTCATAGATTGGACTGTATGCGCTAAAATAACTGCCCCATTCATCCGTTGTAATTTCACTGTCAGCAGTCGTTGCACCGTTAAATGCTGCTTCCATTTCTTCCAGCATTTCATAAGGTTCATAGAGGTCTGCCGGTTCTTCTGTATCTGCATCTACTACAAAAACAACACTTCCATCCTCTAACTGCTTCATTGTATAAATATATTCAATATTACTATTGTCTCTAAAAACAGCAAGCTTATCTAATACTGTGGCATACTCCTCACTCTCTTCCATTCCTTCTGCGATTTGTCCAAATACATCGCCATCAATATCTGCTGCTGCACAGGCGGCTATGTCTTTTCCATTGCTCTTTGCCTGCTCAATCATATCATTGCTGACTCTTCCATACGTTGCTAATGCCAAGATAGCTGTAGAACCAATACAGATAACTGAAATAAGCATCGTCAGTTTACCTGCAATGCTTATTTTACGAACCTTCATACTTTTTTTCTTTTGCATAGACTTCTCCCCCGCCAGTTTAGATTTCCGACTATTTCAAGTTGTTATCTTTGCTCACTTTCTTGGATATAATATACAAAACTATAGCCAGTACAAGAGCAATAATAATAAACACCGGATTTTCAAGTGCCTGTACCAGGCTCTGTCCGAATAAAGATAATAATAAAATCATAATTGCTTTTGCTGTAACCATAATACACAGATATTTCTTTTCATCAAAATCCGAAATACCAAAAGCAAAGTTAAGGAATGAGGATGGTGTAAATGGTACGATAGCAATTAAAAATAATGCCTTTGGATTTACTCCGTTCACCCAGTCTCTTGCTTTTCTTACTTTATTATACCTTTTAACAAGCTTTAGGAAAAGTTTTTTTGCTATTTTTCTAAAAAAAAGAAACACTAACGTGCTACCAATACAGGCACCAACCCAGCTATACAAAAAACCAAGTATAATTCCATGTGCTGCTACGTTTAATGTCACAATGGCAATTAACGGCAAAGCGGGTATAAGGGATTCCGTTGCTGCCAATAAAATAGGTGCCAGCGGTCCTAAAATACGGAATGAATGGAACACTGACTCCCAAAATTCCACTGTAGATATTAATTTAATATATTCCATCATTTTTGTACTCATATTGCTCCTAATTTATAAACTAACGCTCAACAAAAGTCAAACGCGTTCGTAAGATATATTTACTAATATTCTAAATATATAACGAAGATTAACTTAATTTTTTTCCAAATTCAATCCATTTTAGAATAAATTAAGCATTTCTTAACATTTACACATATGATATACTATCCATATTAAAAAAAAGAGGTATTTATATGAACACTACATTAATTTTGGGACTACTGCTTCCCTTTGCGGGAACTACGTTAGGTGCCGCCTGCGTTTTCTTTCTTCGAAAGGATTTACCCGTTAAGTTGCAGAAAACACTACTGGGATTTGCATCCGGCGTAATGATTGCCGCTTCCGTCTGGTCACTTCTTATCCCATCAATTGATATGGCTTCCGGAATGGGGAAATTTTCTTTCATTCCCGCTGCTGTCGGTTTTTTACTTGGTATTTTATTCTTGTTTTTAATGGATGCACTGATTCCACATCTTCACTTAAATACAAATGAACCGGAAGGACCGCACTCATCCCTGAAAAAAACGACTATGCTTGTGCTTGCCGTTACTCTCCATAATATTCCGGAAGGAATGGCCGTTGGTGTTGTATTTGCCGGTATGTTATCCGGAGATGGCAGTGTCACTGCCGCCGGAGCTTTTGCTCTTGCAATTGGCATTGCAATCCAGAACTTTCCGGAGGGAGCCATCATTTCATTACCACTAAAAGGTGAAGGCTCCACTAAGCTAAAAGCATTTACAAACGGTATGTTATCCGGTATCGTAGAGCCAATTGCCGCAGTTATTACCATATTAATATCCGGAATTATTACTCCTATACTTCCATACCTCCTGGCATTTGCTGCCGGAGCCATGCTTTATGTTGTAGTAGAAGAATTAATTCCCGAAGCCTCCGAAGAACCTCACAGTAATGTAACTGTCTGGGGCTTTTCAATCGGCTTTGTCCTTATGATGGTACTTGATGTAGCATTAGGTTAATATTTAATTACAAAGATGAATGAAGAAGTCTGCTGATTTCCTGTAAATCGTTAATGCAGACTTTTTCTTTTTTTCTGTCGTAAGTAAGCAAACCGTTTATCTCATCTTCAACGTCGCTTAACTGCGTATAAACGCAACCGCATAATCCCTTAGGGATAGCCGGAATAATCATTTCCTTGTACATACTTATCATTTTCTTAGTCACATCTTTTTCACTTTCACAATTTCCATAACCATAATGAGTGTATTTACTGTAAAAATGGCCAGGTATTGCAAAGGAATATCCGCCGCATTCAGACACAAGGGTTGGTTTGTGATGTGATACCGGAACCTTCTTGTTATTATAATAAATATGGAGACTTTTTACTTCTGTCTTTTTTCCAAAAAACCATCCTGATGTTGTGTCAATAATTCTGGTGGTGTCTTTGGATTTTATGGTCTCATACATTGCATCACTGTCAAACTGTCCCCAGCCTTCATTAAAAATTGTGTAGTAAACAATACATGGGTGGTTATAAAGTGTTTCAACTGTTGCAATGCTGTGTTTTACAAAAATTCTTTTTCTTTTCTTATTACCGTTAAAGCGATGGTCGTTACGATGAAATTTACCAAGGTAAGGCATTGCGGTGTCTCTAAAAAAGGAATAATGCCCATTATTGACCATATCCTGCATTACAAGCATTCCCAGTCTGTCACATGCATAGTAGAATGCCTCCGGTTCAATTTTAATATGCTTCCTGAGTGTATTAAATCCCATTTTCTTCATTGCAAGAATATCTTCTTCATACGACTTCTCACATGCCGGTGTATAGATTCCATCACTGAAATAACCCTGATCCAAAACTCCATGAAGAAAAATTGGTTCACCATTTAAGCAGATACGTTGTTGTCCTTTTATATCTTTAATCTCAATTGTACGTAATGCGAAGTAGGAATTGACCTTATCCTCTCCTGCTGATATCTGAATCGAATACAAATGTGGGGAATCCGGCGTCCACAATTCAGGCTTGTATTCTTTACCAAGCTTTTTCATTTCCTCTACCAAATCAATGCGGAATTCTTCATCATAACTCATTGCTGTTATGGTATCGCCCTCTATCGGAATTGTCACATAAACAGGAACTGGAGATGTCCTATTAACTTTGAGTGTAATCCCTGTTTTATATGGTGTTATTTTAATATTCTTAATATAATCTTCCGGCACACTTTCAAGCCACACCGACTGCCAGATACCGCTTATCGGTGTGTACCACATTCCACCGCGTTTCCTGCATTGTTTTCCGTATGGATAATTCTCTGAAAGTAAATCAATAACCTTAACTTCCAGAATGTTTTCCATATTGTCATTTTTTAAATAATCAGTTATGTCAACTTCGAAAGGGAGATAGCCACCTTCATGTTTTGTTAATAATGTATCATTCAAAAAAATCTCGGCAATCTGATCCACTGCTCCAAAATGAAGCAACACTCTGCCTTTTATAAAATCCTCTGGAATGGTAAAACTCTTTATGTAATGCAGATGGAAGCCTGTAAATTTATGATATCCCGATAAAATAGACTGTGGTGCAAACGGAACTCTTATTGTATTCCGGTTCAACTGCCATTCACCATTTAATGATATGTAGGAATTACGCTTCATCTGCGGTCTCGGATAAGCCTTCCACGGCTGCTCACCGTTATTCCATTTATCGAGACATTTTTCTCCAAGGTCTGTCATTAAATCATGATGTCCATGTCGAATCATTTCAAAAATTCCACCAAGGACAAATAAAAGGACAATGGCTGCCACAAATGCAGCTGCATATATATTATGATTAGGAATAAAGGATGTGGTTCCGTCACTATTTTGAATCGTCTTTGCATTTTTTAGAACTGCTGCCCCAATTGCCGGTCCGACAATACCCGGAATAAATACCTGTCCAAATATACGAAGGCCCTGAAAAAGCCCAGCTTTTTCCCTTGGAATGTTGTCACGAATCATTGCTCCAAAAATAGCCATGCCTGTTAAATAACCTGTCATCATAAAAAGGGAACCAGCAAAAACCGAAATGGTATTGGTAAAAAAGAATAAAAAGAAATATCCGACCATCAACATGATTATCGTCAGAAGCACTGACATTCGAAATCCCACCATGTCATATAATTTCCCGTAAAAAGCGGTAATCACAGATGCCAGAATAATAGCAGGTGCCATAATAAGTACATAATTGTTAAGTCCTAAGCTCACCTCATAATAAAGAATCAGATATGGCATAAAAATCTGAATCGAAATTCCAAATACTGCAAAGGCAAGCACGACCATATAAAGCAGTTTATGATTTTTAAAGACGCTTGGACGAAAACTGTAAATAAGATTCTTAAAGTAGCTTTTATTTTCATCCGATGCCACTGCATGATCTTCCATTAGAAAAATACATAGAATACCGATTAAAATTACTGAAATACCTATAATCAGAAAAATGGTGATCCAGCTTTTCTGTAACTCCAGATTAAAAGCCATAAAACCACCAAAGACAACTAATATAGCAACTAAAGGCATCATGGAATTGATGCCTTCTATTTTTCCTCTGTTCGTGTCATCTCCACTATCCGTAAGCCATGCATTGAAGCAGGCATCATTAGCGGATGACCCAAAGAAAGTCATGACACAGTCTAACAGTATAACAAGTGAAATACCTAAAGATGCAGCCTCAATTACGGAGCCTGTCAATTTTTCAAGTATATCCATTCGAATCAATGCAAAGGACAGAATCGAGATACCCCAGACGATATATCCCCCGCAAACAAATATTTTTCTTTTTCCAATTTTATCAGAAAGCGCTCCTATAAGCAGAGTAGTAAGGGTAGCCGCTACTGCACTTGCTCCAACCATAAGTGATATATCTGCTGCACTTGCATGAAACATTTTATAGAGAAAAACATTAAAATACATATTCTCCACTACCCATGCAATCTGTCCAATCAAGCTTAAAATCACCATGGTAATCCAGAATTTCTTTCCCAATTTTGTCTGCATATAAAGCCTCCTGATTATATTTTCATAACACTTTTATTATACTACATAGAAGGTATACAGCAAAAGTAATTTTCAGATTAAAGTGCAAATTGGAAGAAGCAAAAGCCTGCATACACAAGTAATAATAAAATACCCTGTACTCTGGATAACTTCTCACGTATCAATGCAGGTACCGTCAGTAAAAGCATAACACCAAACATAACCGGAATATCCACTACAAGTGAAGCATTCATACCAGCAATAACTTTGCTCTGAGGTATGGCAAACGGAGCCAGCACGGTAGATACACCACTAACCAACACAAGATTAAATAAGTTAGCACCAATGATATTACCCAGTGACAGTGCACCATGTCCTTTTATAAGAGAGGTAATTGCCGTAACAAGTTCCGGCAAAGAAGTACCAAGTGCTACAAATGTCAATGCAATAACGGATTCCGGAACACCGACTGCCTGTGCTATTAATGTACCATTATTAACTAAAAGATTCGCTCCAACTGCTATTAATGCCGCACCAACAATAAGTAATATAAGATCTTTACCCATGGAATACTTTTCATCTTCTGCATTAGTCTCCTGACTGGTTTGTGGATTTTTCTTAGCCTGTATAACTGTAACTGTCATATAAATCAAGAACATAGCAAGCAGAATAAATCCTGTTAATCTGCTGAAATTCTGAAATTTATAAGCAATAAATGAGTAAAAAACTGCTGCCACAAAAAAGAATATAACCGGTATACGCAGTGATTTACGGTCTACCTTGGATGGCTTGATTGCAACAGTCAATGCTGCAATTAAAGATGTATTGCAAATAATGGAACCAATCGCATTACCATATGCAATTTCACCATGTCCACTGACAGCAGACGTAGCCGATACCATTACCTCAGGCAATGTCGTACCAATAGATACTACCGTAGCACCAATAAGTAATTCCGGAATATGAAAATGATGTGCAATTCCACTTGCCCCATCTACAAACCAGTCTCCTCCTTTAATCAATAAAACAAGTCCAACTAAAAATAATAATACGGGTACTAACATTTCTTTTTCCTCCTCTTGTACTGTCCACTTAAAAGTTTTATCTATATGTTGCTAATAAATATTTCCAAACCAATTATAATCAGTATTACCCCACCCAGAATGGCTGCCTTATTTGATAATTCTGTTCCAAGTTTTTTACCAATTGCCAAGCCCGCCATACAGATGATAAATGTAATAATTGCAATAATGAATGCACAAATAAGTGCCATACCACAATTATAATTAGCTATTGTAAAACCAACCGAAAGTGCATCAATAGAAGTTGCAACTCCTTGTACCAGCAATGCCGATAATGTCACTTCACATATATCTTTTTTTTCATCCTTGTGTCGAATTCCCTCAAGTAGCATTTTACCACCAATGTAACATAACAGAATAAGTGCAATCCAGGGAACTAATTTTTCAAAGGATTCAAAGACACGCATAATTGTATGTACGCATATCCACCCAATCATTGGCATAAGTGCCTGAAATCCCGCAAAAACACCGGCAATTCCACACATTCTTTTTCTCTTCATCTCTGGTTCATTCAAGCCATTTGCAAGTGAAACAGAAAATGCATCCATTGCAAGACCAATCCCAAGTAATACGCTGTTAAAAAAGAACAATAAATTCCACTCCATACACTGACCTCTATAATATTTATTATATAAAATATGAAATATGATGATACCTAATAATAACTTTTTTGTCAATATAGGAACCGCTCTCTGAATTCCTCCAACGTTTTTCTGATTTCTACTTCAAGTTCTCTTGATGATATCAATTGGCAGCCCTGTCCGCGGATGATAATCTGTTCCAGTCCATCTGATGTTGCCACTGTAATATCATAATTTTTTGCATTTTCATGTGTAAAACGCTCAATGTACTGGTCTGCTGTTTCTGCCTCTTTTGTATAAACAACATGAATATTCTGGTATGTTAATATTTCTGTTTTATGTCCTTGTATACGGTATGCATCAAATACTAAAATCAAATTACAACCTTTAATCGATTGGTAATTACTCAGTATGTCCATAAGTTGTCCGCGGGCACCATCAATATTAATGTCTGCCAATTCCTTTAATTCTTTCCATGCAAATATAACATTATAGCCATCTACCAGCAGGTACTTATCCTTTTTGGGGCTTGGCTGGTAAACGCGTGTTGTAGAATCCGCTGTTCTGTTTTTTTCCGCTGCCGTTACTTTTCTTTTTGCTGAAATTCCTTTATGGGAAATAGGCTGACTTTTCTTATTGGCATAAAACGTTCTCTGTAAAATACTATCTATTTCCTCTAAATCAATTGTCTGCTGTAAAGACGACATATCACGCATGCGTTCTCTTTTTTGTTTTTCCCTTATTGCCTGCTCCTCTAATGTCAGTTCTGAAGACTCATCATTTTCACTGCTGTTTTCTATTATACATGGCAAATGAGCATAATCCATTACCTGATCCCAGGGTACAATAACGCCTGCACCATGCGTACAGAACACAGAGCCTGTCGGATTATCCAAATCCGCTTCCGGATCATAAGTAACACCTTCTAAAATTTCCTCTTCATTATGACAAGGTTCATAGCCTGCCATAGAACAAGATAATTTTCCATGTCCCTTTGAATAGGATAGCACTTCTGTAATATATCCACGCATCGTAACAACCGGTGCTTTTCCTGTTAATGTCGTAAACCCATCCGTGACGGATTCGATTGCAGAAGTCCCATACATTTTATCAATGTCATTCATGGCTCTTCCCACCATATTATCTGGTATCTCCAGGCGATATGCATAAACCGGCTCTAATAATCTGACATATGCCTGCATTAGGCCCTGTCTGATTGCACGGTAAGTAGCCTGTCTAAAATCTCCGCCTTCTGTATGCTTCGTATGTGCACGCCCGTTTATAAGAGTAATACGCATATCCGTAATCGGACTGCCTGTCAGTACTCCCATATGTTCTTTTTCTTTTAAATGTGTAAGAATCAGTCTCTGCCAATTTCTATCCAAAACATCCTCACTGCACTGTGTATCAAACTGCAACCCACTTCCAGGTTCACCCGGTTCCATTTTTAAATGTACCTCAGCATAATGGCGAAGCGGTTCAAAATGTCCTACTCCCTCTACTGTATTACATATCGTTTCTTTATATAGAATATTACCCTCTGCAAAAGATATTTTTACACCAAAACGTTCTAGAACCATGCGTTTGATGATTTCCGTCTGTACCTCACCCATAAGTTTAATATGAATTTCTTTTTCTGATTCTTTGTATGCAATCTGTAATTCCGGTATTTCCTCTTCTAATTGACGAAGCTTCGGTAAAAGCATCAAAACATCCATATCGTCTAAAATTTCAATCTTATAAGACAGGACGGGTTCTAAAATCGGATTACCTGACTCCGGTTCCATGCCAAGTCCCTGTCCCGGATGTGTTTTTATCAGTCCTGTCAGTGCACAGACCATTCCTGCCATAACTTCCTGTACAATTTCAAATTTTTCTCCAGAGTATACACGTATCTGATTGACTTTTTCTTCGCCAATAATATCCTTTACTTTAAGCTTCCCACCAGTTATTTTTAAATAGGTCAGGCGGTTTCCCTGTTCATCCCTTGCAATTTTAAATACTTTGGCACCAAACTCATCAGAATACCGGATTACCTTACTATATCTGTCTATTCCCGTCAAAAATTTCTCAACACCCGATACCTTTAAAGCAGATCCAAAATAACAAGGGAACAATTTACGTTTCCAAATCAATTCTTGTATCTCTTCGTCCGAAATCTTTCCACTTTTCAAGAAATGGTCTAACACTTGTTCGTCACACATAGCAATATTTTCAAAAAGTACCGTTTCTTCCTGTTCCGTAAAATCTATACAGGAGCCCGCTAACTGCTGATTGATTTTTTTTAATATTAATGTCTTATCTGTATCCGGCTGATCCATTTTATTAATAAAAAGAAATACCGGAATACGATATTTCTTTAATAAATCCCATAAAGTTCTGGTATGACTCTGCACGCCATCCGTGGCACTTATTACCAAAATAGCAGCATCAAGCACCTGCAGAGTTCGTTCCATCTCCGCTGAAAAGTCAATATGACCCGGTGTATCTAATAATGTAATCCGTGTATTTGAGAAATTGAACATAGCCTGCTTGGAAAAAATGGTAATCCCACGTTCTCTTTCCATTTCATTGTGGTCTAAAAAAGCATCTTTTGCATCAACTCTGCCCAATTTGCGAATTTCACCGCTGACATACAGCATTGCTTCTGATAATGTAGTTTTTCCGGCATCCACGCTTGCAAGTATACCTGCCACTAATTGATTCATAGTCTTCTCTTTCTATATCTTAATCTTATCCTAGTGTATCATACTTTATTTTTATATAGTAAATATTTTATTACATTTTACATATAACTATTTTCGTATTAAAATGCCAATGGAGGGAGTATAAACATGAATACAAAAAAAGATAAAAAAATATTATGGACTTTATTCCGTTCTATGTTTATATTAAGTGCCTGCACCTTTGGCGGAGGTTTTGTAATTGTTTCTTTAATGAAGAAAAGATTTGTGGAAGAATTAAACTGGATGGACGAAGATGAGATGTTAGATATTACAGCTATTACACAATCCTCCCCCGGACCGCTTCCAGTAAATGCCTCTGTTATTATTGGATATCGTATGTATGGCGTAGTGGGTTCTTTGGTTGCAATTTTAGGAACCATTCTTCCACCTATGATTATTATTTCAATTATTTTCGTTTTCTATAATGAGTTTCGCACTAACCGTTATATTGCCATTGCCCTGCAGGTTATGCGTGCCGGTGTTGCGGCTGTTATTTTTGATGTGACCATTAATCTTGCAAAAAATGTATGTAAAACACGGCGTGTTTTATACATTGCCATGATGGTTATATCCTTTGTTTGTGTCGTATTCTTTTCGGTCAGTGCAATGTATATCATTTTAAGTTGTCTGCTTATCGGCATTATTGATCTTCTCTTTAGTCTTAGAAAAGAGAAAGGAGGTAACTCCTCATGTTGATTCTTCAATTATTTTTAAGTTTTATACAGGTCGGTTTATTCAGCATTGGTGGTGGATATGCCGCCATTCCTCTTATACAGGATCAGATAGTAAATAAGCATGAGTTGCTTACTCTTGCAGAGTTTAGTGACTTAATTACGATAGCTGAAATGACACCAGGACCCATTTCCATTAACTCCTCTACCTTTGTTGGTATGCGTCTATCCGGTCCATTTGGTGCCGTCATATGTACATTAGGCTGTATTATTCCGTCCTTTATTATATGCCTGACGCTCGCTCATTTTTATTATAAATACCGCAATTTTGCCGGAGTACAGAAGTTACTTGCCTCTCTGCGTCCTGCCGTTGTTGCGTTAATCGGTTCTGCCGGACTCTCCATTTTATTATTAGGATTATTTCAATCTGATTTATGGCACGTAAAATTAGACAATTTTCATGTGATTGAAGGTATTTTATTTGCCGGATGCTTATTTATATTACGGAAATGGAAAGCAAACGCCATTTCCATTATCTTAGGAAGTGGCGTTGTCGGTACTGTTCTTTATTTGATTTTTTAGAATCTTACTTCTTCATCATGCGATAATAGAGATAATTGTTGGATGTAGGACTTCGCTGATAGTTGCTCTAATAATTCCTGCTCCTGTTTGGTATGTATTTCTAAAATAATATCGCAACCTGTCTTTTTTCTATTTCTTGACATTATTTTAAAATGCTTGGAATACGTTTTGATATTCTGTATAATCTCATCTTCATTTATATTTGTATCACAGTTTAAAACAAGCAAATATGGTTTTTTCGTTTCCGGTAAATATTCTAAAACAAATATTCCAATTGTCACCATCAATGCGACTATAAGAGCAATTTCAAATAATCCGGCTCCACAGATTATTCCTGTTCCGATTGACCAAAATAAAAACAGTAAATCCATAGGGTCTTTTATTGCTGTTCTAAAACGTACAATAGAAAGTGCACCAACCATACCAAGTGATATTACAATGCTTGATTGCATTGCGACAATAATACCTGCTGTAATTACTGCAATAATCGCCATTGATACATGAAAGCTTTTATTATAAAAAGCACTTCTTGTAACAAGTTTGTAGATGAAATAAATATACAACGCAATTAAAAATGTAACTCCAAGTGTTAAAATAATCTGAATTGTTGAAATATCTGTGTTTGAAAATCCCTCTAAAACTGATTTTTTTATCGTATCTGTAATTGACATATAAGTGACTCCCTATTCTATATTTTGATTAACTCTTGCATAATAATATTTTGAATATGATGTTCTCTGTAAGGTTCCTGTATTTAAGATTTTTCTGATATAATCCGGCAGAAATTCATCATATTTTACCTCAAGTATATGCTGACCGGAAGGTAAAACCGGAATACCAGGAAGTACCTCGTCCCAAAAAGTCTCTGCCTCACAGGTTCCGCTTATATTCTTATCAAATGTAATTCGTACATTGCCCATTGGTTCTACAAAAGCAGTTCTCTCATATTCCACAATACACTTTGGCGATAACATACGCGTAGATGCCTGAACATACAATTTCTTTTTTAAAAATCCATCTTCCTTATTCATATCCGGAATTTCTCCACGAATATATTTCATACAGTCATCTAATGAAATTCTCTCGGATCTTTTACTTGTGTATCCACGTGTTTTGCTTTTCTGTTCAAGTTGAATCAGCGACTTATCATTATTATAAGTTCGTATTCGAAACTTTTCACGTTCATCAGTACCTATTTCATTATCACAAAGACACGAATCGCACATGTCATCAAAGTAAACACTTCGAATTAAATAGGCATCTTCTTCTATATGTGAATCGTGTTTCATGTAACTTTGCAGTTCTGATTGCAAACACACTATCTGTGCATCTGTCACTATGTATTTATCTTCTACACGATATTCCATGCATTTCTCCTATATTTATTTTCTGATAACTACGGCTGCTTGTAAACAAATACTGTTTCTTCTTTTATCAGTAAATTCTCCGTTGTCTGTTGTCCCGTAATTTCCTCACACCATATACTATCAGAGACATCCTGCACAACAGGTAACTCACCTATGGCTTTTCCATCTTCTATGTAACGCACCTCATATACAAAATCATCTTTCATGAACTTAACAATATGATGTTCCTGGTCGTCTATCCACACTGAATCAAGAAATTGCTTTCTTTTTTCTATGAAATCCGTAAGTTCTTTAAAACTTGTCTCTCTGTCTGTAAAATAAGGATTGCTCTCATACTCTTCCTGCCATCTGATATAATCCATATCGGCAGATTTATTTAGCATCTCTTTATAATAATTAATTTCCTCTGTCGACTGCTTCATAAGATATGGAGCCACTCTATCCTCGTAATAGTCTATGATTAAATCATAAAATTCTTCTTTTTCGTATAATGCATCAAACCAGTTCGTAGAAAAATCATGTACGGATAATTTACTGATGCCTTCCGGATCAGAGGAAAAATATTCCATCCATTCAAGATAATTGCCAAAAGTCATATCAAAGTCCCAGCCGGGGCCTGCAAATATATGTCCGTTTATTGTATCCGAATCCTTGTAAAAAAAAGAACTCGAAACACCTGCATCATAATTTTTACTTACTTCTTCAGTTAGATATTTTTTAACAAAAGATTCTATATCTATGTATTCTGTATATTTTTTCCCTGTAGCAGAATTAATTCCGTCTTCTGCTAATATGGCTTCTTCCACTTCATTACAATATCCTGAAATATAATCAATCTGTTCCACGGAACAAAATCCCGGCGATTTTACAATGAAATGTTCACTATGATTTGTCACAAAACTACTTGGAGTTTCTTCATATTCCAGATGATAACGATCTCCAAATTCACGCTCTATTAAATAGCCACCGGTAATATCACTTGGCAAAACATCCAGAACTTTAGCTTTTTTATTACCTGTTTTATAAGTTGCAAATGAATTGTAATCATATTTATTATAGATTTGGTTCATCTGCTCTTCTAAGTTAGTAATCGCAATCCGCTGTGGTCCAATCTCAATTTGGTCACAGAGATAATAATTACCCTGATATTCACCATTTATATACAAATCTACAAATTGCCCTCTGCCTGTATGTAAAACACCTAACTCTTCTTCCATTCCTTTTACAATATCATTACGAATCAAGGTTGGGTCCGATGCATTAGCTACCAGAACATAATCTTTTCCTACCGGCAGTCCAAGCAGGGAATGCTCTGTTTTGATAGAAATAGTGAAGGGTTTTTTCTCATAATTATTCCAGGAATAATTGCCTCTACCCTTAATAAAATCAAGTCCTGTATTATAGTCAGTCTCACCTTCAGCGGTCTTTACACTAATCTTTCCATTTTCTTTATTATTCTTGTCGGCAAGAATATTCGTAAGGCCACCGGAATCCGTTGTAATAAACACAGATGGTAGATTTTCGGACTTCATAATATATAAAACAAAGGATGTTCCATCTTTTTTAAATGTACAATTTATCTCTTTATTTATTGGCAGATTAGCAAGCGACGTTTTATGTTTAATTAATTCACCACGATCCGTTATCGTAAATTTGTCCGAATAATTGGTTAAATGCATATCTGCTAACTCTGCATATGAAGGCAAAAATAAATAATATGTACCGTCTTTTTCCCATGTATCTATTGTCTCGTCCTTAATTGAGAAATAAAGAGTCTTTTGACCGGAGGCCAGACTATCACGATTATCGACCATTATTATTACAATAAGCCCGATAACGGATAGAAGAATTAAAAAACCTTTAAAAATATTTCGCATTCGTATCCTTATCTTTCGTTAGTTTTCGTAATCCATACACATTCTGGTAGCCATATTGGGTCTCACAACGGTAGTTGCCACTTCAACATGCAGCGGATTTACTGTATAAGCATTAAGCGAAGCTTCATCTGTAAATGTAGAATCTAACATCAGGTCAGCATTAGATGTTGGCAGCATTTCAATTTGTACATGAATTTTCTGCAGTCCGTCAATTTTTCCCATAAGACCTTCTAATCCCTGTTTTACATTCTGTTTGATTATCTTTTTTTCTTCTTCTGTCTTATCTTCTTTAATTTTCCATAGAATAATATGATGTACCATTTATGTCTCCTTTATTTTAAAAATCCATTTACAATTTGTTCTTCTGCTTCTGCTTCTGTCAAACCAAGTGTCATAAGTTTAATCAACTGTTCGCCTGCAATTTTGCCAATTGCAGCTTCATGAATCAGACTGGCATCCACATTATTGGCTGTAAGTTCCGGAATTGCCGTTACACTTGCACTATCCATTATAATGGCATCACATTCCGTATGTCCATTACATTCATTATTTCCATTTATGACTGATAAAAATTTCTGATGTGAATTGTTCTTGGCAACGGATCTTGAAACAACATTGGCACTGCATCCCTCTCCATCCATATCAACCGTAAAATCAGTTTCTGCATACTGATTGCCATGTGTCATTATTTTTTCATGGATAATCAAAGTGGCATGATCTCCTAACTGTCCTTTTGTAATACGCTTAGTGGAATCGATACCCTTAATCTGAGCCGTCTCCATTTCCATGTAAGCGCCTTCTTTTAAATTGACAATAGTAGTAGGATTCATAAGATTTTGTCCATTACCATCGCCTTCTCCATAATGCTTTTCGATATATTTTACCTTGGCATTTTTTTCAAGAAAAAAACTGTGAATTCCATCATGCCCCGAATCCTGGTCACCACAATTGTGAATGCCACATCCTGCTACAATCGTAACATCCGCATTTTCTCCAATGTAAAAATCGTTGTATACCAAATCATTTAATCCCGTCTCGCTGATAATAACCGGAATATGAACGCTTTCATTTTTAGTACCCGGTGCGATAATAATATCAATACCCGGTTTATCTTCCTTGGTTACAATATTTATATTAGCTGTCGTATTACGACTGTTCAATTTTCCATTTTCACGAATATTATATGCTCCGGTCGGCACTCCATGGATATCCGCTATTTCTTCTAATAGATTTTTCTGTATTGCATCCATAGTTATTCCTCTTTCTATTAATTGTTCTTATCTAACAATACGTCACAAGTACTGCCACCTGCTGTTGCCAGCAATTTGGGGAGAATTTCTTCTTTTGTTCCTATCCCATCAACTTTACCATCTGCAATAATGATGACTTTATCTGCTATATTTAATATTCTTTCCTGATGAGAAATAATAAGAATAGAGCCATTTATTTTATCATGCATTTTTTCAAACACATTAATCAGGCTGTTAAAGCTCCATAAATCAATTCCTGCCTCAGGCTCGTCAAAAATAGAAAATTTAGTCCCTCTTGCTATAATCATAGCAATCTCTATTCTCTTTAATTCGCCACCCGAAAGACTTGCGTTCACTTCTCGATTAATATAATCCCTTGCACAAAGTCCGACTTCTGACAAAATATTGCAGGCTTCTTTTACACTGGTACTCTTGCCAGCTGCCAAAGTGAGTAAATCCTTAACTGTCAGTCCTTTAAAACGAACCGGCTGCTGAAATGCATAACTGATTCCCTTCTGTGCACGTTGCGTAATGGATAAATCCGTAATGTCTTCTCCATCCAGTAAAATTGTTCCTGAAGTCGGTTTGATAATACCTGCCACAATCTTGGCAAGTGTTGATTTACCGCCGCCATTAGGACCTGTTATTGCGACAAAACGTTCATCTATTTTCAGATTAACATCTTTTAGTATTCCTTTATTTTCCAGAACACTTTTTGTTTCATCCTGTACTTCGTACCAAATATTTTGTAACTCCAGCATTATTCTGCCTCCATTTCCTACTGCACTTTATCTTTTTTCTTAATTAAAAATCCAAAAGCACAACCGCAAAGTCCACCTATTATATGAGTAAAATGAGAAACATTATCTTCTGTAAACACTCCAGCATAGATTTCTTGTCCCAAATACAATACAAGAACCAGAATTAATGTAAGTGGAATTCTTCCATCTGAAAAGCCCACCATGGAAGATAGTACAATTAATAAAAACACAAGACCACTTGCTCCTAACAATGCCGTATTGGGAAAAATCAGCATATTAATAAGTCCTGTTACAAAAGCTGTGATAGCCATCATAATTACAAGCAGGATACTTCCATATCGTTCTTCAACCATTGGACCTAATAACAATATCATCATCATATTGCCTACATAATGTTCCAAATTAGCATGACCAAGAACATGACCAAATAAACGAATATATGTAAAAAGATCACTAAAAGGTGCCCTATAAACACTAAATAATAAAGCATTGGTATATCCTCTGGTCACCCAGTTTAGAAACAATGTCAGCAAAGAAATAATTGCAAATGTTAAAATGACCGGTGAATTATATTGTATCTTTTTCATTCTTTTTCCTCATTTTATTATAAAATTATACTTGTTTATTCTATCACACCATCCTACTTTTTCCAATTATAATCCCAGTTTATTTATCCATAATATAAAAAAACAGGACTTGCATCCTTTTTTTTGTAGATTATACAATTCTTCTGATACCTAATATTGTTCTGTAATCGGCGTTAGATGTTTTGATTCCTTCTTTTTTATTGCTTGCATGTACTACTTTTCCATTGCCCGTATATATCGCAATATGTCCGGAATACCAAACCAGGTCTCCTGCTCTGGCATTATCCAATCCATCAACACTTTTTCCTGATTTACCCTGTTCACCAGAGGTTCTTGGAAGCGAAATTCCAAAATGAGCATATACACTCATAACAAATCCTAAACAATCCGTCCCGTTCGTCAGACTTGTACCACCATATACATATGGATTGCCAATAAACTGCATACCGTAACTTGCTATCTGCTGTCCTAAGTCTGCATCACTGCTTGTGGATTCCGTCTGCGTTGTCGTCTGTGAGGATGAACTATTCTGTGACGAAGTGTTTTGCGATGCCGTATCTTTTTTGGGTGTAGAAGATGCCTGCGCCTTTTTATCTGCTTCTTTTTTTGCTGCTTCTTTTTTTGCTGCTTCTTTTTCCTGTATGGCTTTTCTGGCTGCTTCCTCTGCCTTTTTACGTTCTGCTTCTTTTTCCAAACGTATCCGTTCTTCTTCAGCAGATTCTGCTTTTACATTTTCTGTATATACATTTAAGTAATCTGTCGAAACGTAACCGTCGCCTTCTTCTATAGAAACCTTTACCCAGCCATCTACTTCTTCCTGTACCGATAGAATATCTCCACCCGGAACCAGTCCTAATACGATAGATTCTGTGGTCGCTTCTTCTCTGACTTTAAGAGTTGTAGTAGTAACCTCGGCCAGACGCGTTCCTACTTCATCTGCTCTTATGCGTGCCG
This sequence comes from uncultured Lachnospiraceae bacterium, assembly GCA_964487395.1. Lineage (GTDB taxonomy): Bacteria > Bacillota > Clostridia > Lachnospirales > Lachnospiraceae > RGIG8767. Next base: position 50,673 of record CAZAQH010000002.1, read on the forward strand.
CTTCACCCGTTAATACATATTCCGCTTTTACGTATCCCTGTACACTTCCGTATTCAATATAAAGCCAGTCCTGCGGCTCTTCAAGAAGTGTTCCTACGGAATTGTCATATAACTTGCCAAGTATTTCCCCATCTTCTCCTGGGATACTTCTTATGTTTACATAATTATTGACATCCGCAATAATCAATGTGCCTATCAGGCTTTCTTGTTGTTCTTCTTCGACTGTTTGTATTTCTGTTTCAGCCACTTCTTCCGTTTCCGGTTCCATAGTCTGTTCTGTTTCCGGATTTTCTGTAACGCTTCTGGCTTTTTCAATCTCCGGTATATCCGGTACTTCATCCAGTATAAATGCTGCACCGCTTCTTACATCCGTATTTCCACTGGCAGCTTCTATTTGCGGATAAAATTCAAACCCGGCAAATGTTGAAAACATTGTAACGATACTCATTACACATATCAGCTTCCATTTTCTCTTTTTCATATTCTCTCCTCCAATAAATGTTACGTAATTGTTACAAATATTACATTATTTTATCGGATTTAGAAATAGAAAAAGGGCTGGTAATTACTGGTATTTAGTTAGAATCTATTCTACTGCATAATTCAAACGGACAGTAATACTAGCAGTTTTCGCACGTGAGTATGTATTAAAGGTTCCACCATAGCTGTATTCTTCATCTGAAGAATTCTGTGCTGTAATCTGGAATACTCCAAGACTTGCATCTAAAAGTTTACCTGGAGTTTCACCGGTTCCATCTGCCATAATATTAATACGTTCTTTTGCATTTGCTGTTGCTTCTTCAATTAACTGTAATTTCAGTTCATCTAATTTTGTATAGTAATATTCCGGTGAAAAAGAAGAAAATTCAACGCCGGATTCAATTAACTCTGTAATATCCCTGGATATTTTTTCTACTTTATCAACATCATTTGATGTAACGGAAACTTCCTGATATAAATCATATCCATCCGGATAATCTCCCATTATTTCACCTTCATCATTATATCTAGTGGAATATCTCTGGCTAATATTAACAGAACTGAATACAACCTCATCTTCAGCCACTCCATTTTTTACCAAATATTCCTTAATCATTTTTGAATCGTTTTTAATCACATCATATGCTTCTTTTGTCGTCATTCCATATGCTGAAAAACTGCCTCTCCACACAATCAAATCTGCCTCAAAATCGCAATTAGCTGAACCGGTCGCTGTAATACCACCACTTCCCGATGTCTTTTTGTAAGAAACAACACCTCCAACAAAAATCGTAACACATGCTATTGCACAGATACCTGCGATTAACGCGATAATAACGCCTTTCCATTCTTTCATTTCATAATCCCCCTTTTATTTATTAATATCTTCTATTTTACGCTGTTGCTTTATCAGATAAAGTTCTTTATCTGCCTGAGCAATCAGTTGTCTTGCTGATACCATGTCTTCGTTAAATTCACTATATCCTATGCTGATTGACAGGTTATATTTTCTGTTTGTAGCTTCATTGTCTTCCTGCATTGCTTTTAAAATATTCTCTTTAAGATCGATAACATCCTTTTCTTTCATACATTCAAAAAGAACCACAAATTCATCGCCACCATACCGTGCTAAGAAACAATTGCGTAATCCGCAGACCCTTTTTAAAATATCTGCCACTGTCTTTAATGCATCATCACCCTCGACATGACCATATGTATCATTAATCTTTTTGAAAAATCAATATCAATCATCAATAGTAACAACTTATTTTTACGGCTTTGTGAACTTATACGCGATGTTAAATGTCTGGTCAGCTGATGACGGTTATTTAACTCTGTCAGCGGGTCCATCGATATCTGATGTTCCTGCAAGGAAATAAATACAAACAAGAATGATAAACTGATTCCTGCATTTAATAACGGAATTCCCATAAAAGCGACCTGAAATGTTCCACATATAAATGGCAGGATAATAAAAGATGCCAGTGTCAATTCTTCTGTTTTTTTAACATAAGTTTTTTCTTTCAGTCCATATATAAATGCCTTAACCGCAGAATATATAAGATAGGCATAGGAAACTAAAACCTGCAATGGATACAACCATTCCCGATGATAAACATTGTATTCATCAACAGAAAACATCCATCCTGTCCATATAGACGAAAAAGATGAAACAAACAAAACAAGTAACGGCAGAGTTGCAATGATATGTCTTGTTAACTGTTTTCTATTAGAGCAATTTAATACACTATTATTAAATAAATACCAAGAATACCCAAGATGACCTGCCTGGAATAAATAAACAGCATTAACAAGCAAATTTAATTCATGAGAAAACGCATAATTCGTCCCATCCAGTAAGCCCCATACAAGGTCAAGCGCAAATAGCACTATTGCATTTACCAGCGTATAAACAAACAAGGTTCTCTTTCCTAAAATACTTCCCATGAACCACATTTTAAAGAGAATAATGCCCAATATGATAATACAAATCGCATTTATTTCTACATATAATGCAGCAACCATATATTATCTCCTCCGTAATATTGTAATTATAGCATAAAATAAAACTTTAGCACTATATAAATAATACTTCTTGATTATTTCCATTTTTGGTATTATAATCATTTTTGAAACTGATGGCTGAAAATAAGAGGATAAATGATGACACCTGAAAAAGTTTTATTAAATCCGGAACGCCTGCGTATTATACAGCATCTGACTTTACACAGCGAATCCAGTGCTAATGACATTATTACAGCCAATAACGATATTTCACGAACCACACTGTATCGTCATTTAAATCTGTTAGAAAAATCCGGATTTATCCAAGTTGTAAAAGAAACCCACATTCGCGGAACAATTGAAAAAAGATATTCACTAAATAAGGAAAATCCACCTTCTACGAATGCAAAAGAGATTATCACCCAGATGATGCTTGGTTTAATCAGTGATTTCAATCTCTATCTAAACCATCACAAGGAAGAGGATCTTGCAACAGATATGCTTTTATGTCAGACATCATCTATATTTATGTCAGATGAGGAATACCGGAATTTTTTAAAAAGTCTGTCCGAGCTTTTAGCCTCTGTGATTTATAATGAGGAAAATGAAGAGCGCAAGCTAAGACGACTTACCTTTGTATCATCACCAACTCAGTTGCAAAAAGAAACAAAAAAATAAAATTAATCGCACATATTTGTACAGAAATGAGGTTATTATGGCTCAACAAGTACCAACAAGTTCTCTTATCTGGTTAGTTATAACAGCAGTATTACTGTTAGCTGTTCCAGTTATTTATTGTATTATCTGGAGAAAAAAGACAAAATTTTCTCCCAAGGTTCTGATTGCCGGAATGCTTGGATTCATGGTTTCTGCAAGAATACTTGAAATGATTCCTCATATGTTTTGCATTGTGTTAGACAATCCCGTTTCCAGATTTATTAATGGAAATATCGTTGCATATGTACTTTATGGCATACTGATGGCAGGTATCTTTGAGGAATGCGGACGCTACGTTATTTTCCGTTTTATTTTAAAGAAAGATAAATCCCATGAAACTTCTATTACATATGGTATCGGACATGGTGGCTTTGAAGTTTTAATTATCAGTTTTGCTGCCATTTCGAATTCCCTTACAATGGGATTTTTAATTAACTCCATGGGACTTGATGCTGCCCTTCCGTCTATGGGCGTTACAGAAGCCACCAAAGAAGCTGCTATGTTAAGCATTACTCCTATTTACAATTTTGGGGCTGCCGCTGCCATTCTTACAGTATTTGAACGAATCGTGGTAATGGGTATTCATATTGCACTGTCAGTCATTGTATTTTATGGAGTTCGTGTTAAAAAGATTGCTTATCTCTTTCTAGCGATTGCAGCTCATGCCATCTTAGATGTTGCAGCTGCTCTTAGTCAAAAAGGTGTTGTGTCTATTCTTGTCTGTGAAGTATGGCTTGTAATCTGTATGGTTGTTCTGTGGCTGTATACAAAGAAGTTATACTCAAAGATGAAAGAAGAAGATACTGAAGTAAAAGAGATTGCAGAAGCTGTCAACGAATAAAATTTACTGCTATATTGAAGGAACCGACCATCTTTTGGCCGGTTCCTTTTTTATGAATTCTTTAATTTTGAATAGCTTTTTACATAAAATAAACGTTCTTTAAATGCATCCCATCTATTAACCGGTTTTGCATTTTTATCATATTGAGAGAGCAAGGCTGCCTGTGCACCCTTTTCCAATACCATACCGACTGCTTCTGCATCTTCAAGCGTTCCCCCTGTGCATATGGCACCATTGTTTTTTAATAGAACCGCATTTCTGCTTTTTAATGCTTTTACGGTTTTATCCACTATCCCCAGATTATCATGTACGCATTTTACACTCACTCCTGCAATTTGAGCCTGATCATCCAGATAAGGCCGAATGGTTTTTCCTTTTTCACTGATGGCAAATATATATGGTGTTTGCACATGTATAATGCTGTTAATTGTTTTATCTTGATAAATAGCAGCATGGATACGTGCTTCCGGAGGTAAATCAGCTGTTAAAGCCTGCAGATTAAAGGTTGTATTTCGATCACCACAGCAAAACGTTATCTCGTTTCCTTTTCTTGTGCTGTTGCCATATTTAGAATTTTGTTCTTTTTCCTTATATTCAAAATGACAGATATCCTGATAATATTTTCCGCAAACCTCTTCAAGTGCTGCTGAAACTGCAAATGCATTATCAAAATCATATCCCATACAAAGTGCCCCATGGTGTTTCATCAGTATTGCACTGCAGTCGGAATGTTTTTGTACTTGACTGGCTACTGCTTTTTTTAATTTTTCGGTAGAAGAAAGCCCATACTCTGCACAGGGAATCATCTTTCCCAGCACTTGCTCATAGCAATCCCCATATCGATTTAAATCTGTAATGTCTTTGCCCAGAATACTGACCGCTGAGGCATTAATCTGGTGCGTATGAATTACAAAATTTACATTTTCACGCAAGCGATATGCATCTGCATGAACACCTTTTTCACTGGAAGGTTTTACATTTCCCTCATATGTACAATCCGCAATATTCACCACCACAATGTCATCCGGCAAAAGTGTCTCATAGCCTTTTCCACTTGGTGTAATCACGAACTGTGTATCCGAAATTCTTGCACTGATATTGCCCCATGTACGGGCAATCAGTCCTGACTCTAATAATTTCTTTCCGGCTAAAATTACAAGTTCTTTTGCTTCTTGTTCTGTGTACATATTCTCCTCCTAACATACTAATGAAAAATAGTTCCAGGTCCAGATTAGGGATTGAAAACTGCTTTCTAAATAGTCGTAGATATCTTCCTGGTCGTAGCCGGTCATACGGGAAAGGACTACGATATAGGTTTGGATGGTTTCGTAGGTTAATGACTGTTTATCATTATTGAACCAATATAAAAATAGAGCCTGCTGTATTGTGGCGTATTCAATTGTCATCCACTGAAACATAACAAGCATGCTTTCAAAATCGGAATCAGGAATCAACATATTGGTAAATAGTTCTGCGGCCAGAAAATTACGAAATAGTGATTCGTATTTTTTTAGTTCTTTTTCAAAGGCATTAATTATGGCCTCATCTATCTTACTGTAATCGTCTTCGAGTTTTTCAGCTAATGATGCGAGTGGTTCTAATTGCTGTACGTAGATTTCTTCTTTGCGGTAGTTATCAGCTAAATCCAAGAAAAGTTCATTACGCTCCTGAAAAGTATCAAACGGATAATCCTGCAGTTTTGCCAAGGTATTGCGAAGTTTTTCAATAAATTTTCCCTCTTGATACTGTTTTAAGACTTCATCTGAAATGTCTTTTTGCTCATATAAATCTATAAGAATATAAAAAGATATTCTCCAGGCTTCCTTCAGCGAATAGTGTTGGTTTTGTATAATATCTGTTAGTAAAGAGCGAAGTATAAATAATGGATTGGTTTCCTTTTGTTCCATATTTTTTACAAAGGTAACTTTATCCAGCTGATTCCAGATATCAATGACATCCGGGCAACAGGATACCAGGGAATATTCCGTTCTGTCTGCAAATTCATGAATCTGCCTTGGAAAGGTATGACAGGTATCAGATAAAATCTGCTCACCGTGTTGCAAGACTAGTTTACATAATCCATTTTCTTTTAAATATGGGCAGTTCTTCTGTTCATTCAGTGCAATAACGCGTTCTTCATCTTTATAAGTGACGCAGTCTTTCAGGCATTGTCCCTTTTCATCTTTTACTTTTTTCCATTTTTTATATGTATTATCATCTACTGCAATTTTCCACTGTTTACAGCAGGTAAACGTACATTTATCAGCTGAACATACAAAGGAATCATAGTAATCCGGTTTTATTTCATATTTCATATTATTTTCCAATCATTGGGGTAAAATCTTCGGTATCTGCGCAAAAGAAACCACCCAGAACCGAAATAATCTTATTCATCATCTCACTCATTTTCTCATAATGCTCTATATCAATTGTGACAAAAAACAGAGATTTCGTATCGTTATCTTGCAGGAACTGATTGCTGTAATCATCACCTAAGTTTAGTTTTGTCACCTCAAATTCCATTGTGCCCGTATTAGGTGGTGCTAATTCCAAAACTCCTGCTTCATCCCATATTTCATTTGAGATTGTCTTATCCTCGTCAAACACTTCTTTTATACTTCTAACCGTTATTTCGTTGGAATTAAAATACAGCCACTCGGCTGGTGCATTGTTTTTCATAAAGTTACGCCTCCGTTTTCTTTTCCATTTTAAGCATGGATAAACCTATAAAAATTAAAATCGGAAATATCATGGCTACTCCCAAACCAACTTTTAAATTGTCATTTGCTGCCTTTGCCACAAATCCTACAAGTGTCGGACCTGATGAACAGCCAATATCACCTGCAAGTGCCATTAACGCATACATTGCCGTACCGCCACCCGGCAGTTTCATTGCCGCAATACTAAAGGTGCCCGGCCAAAAGAGGGCAATGGTAAATCCGCAAAAGGCACATCCAATCAGACCTATTAACACATTCTGCGAAAATGCTACCGCGATATAACACCCCACACATAAGACTGCACATATCATCATCGCCTTTTTTAAGGATATCTTTTCACTGTTTTTCGCATAAAAGGTTCTGGCTAGACCCATAACAATACCAAAAGCACAAGGCCCCGCTAAATCGCCGACTGTTTTTGATACCTTTAACGCTGATTCTGCAAATGTAGATGCCCACTGGCTCATTGCGAGTTCTGATGCTCCTGCACAAATCATGATGACTATCAAAAGCCAGAAGGTTCTCTGACTTAATAATTTTTTCAAATCCATCTTTTCATGTTCTGCAACAATTGGAAACAGTGGAACAAGCATAAAATAGAAAATATTTAAAAACGGAATAATCGCCCAAATACATGCGAGTATTCTCCAATTTTCTATTCCAACAAAATGGAAAAATAAGGTAGAACCAAGTACCACCGATACCTGTCCCCAACAGTAAAAGGAATGTAACAGACTCATGGCTGCTTCTTTTTTCTTAGTCGGGCAGGCTTCTACAATGGGGCTGATGATAACTTCAATAATCCCTCCGCCAATTGCATAGAGCACTACGGAAATAATAATTCCCACATAGGAATTCCCAATTAATTCCGGTAAAAATGCTAGACTTACCAGTCCAGCGGACGCAAATATATGTGCTGCAACGACAGCAATCCGGTATCCAATTTTATCCATTACTTTTGTGGATAGTAAGTCAACGCCTAACTGTACGAGAAAATTGATTGTGGTAATCAGTGTTATTTTATCAAGTGTCAAATCATACGCAGATGCAAAGGTCAAAAACAAAAGCGGTGCCAGATTATTTACAATTGCCTGCGTAAAATATCCCACGTAACTGGCATAAATCGTGTGTTCATAGTTATTTCTTATCTTTAGCATGAAAATATATACTCCTTAATTCCGTATTCTTTCTTTAGTCTCTGCTCTTCCATGTCTCAGACGGTGCACAGTTAAAGGTAATCTCTGTACCATTAGAAGTTGCAATAATGGAACCCTGTTCATCGGTTCTAAATACCTTTACTCCCATACTTCTAAGATTATTAAGCGCCTCCGCATGCGGATGTCCATACTTATTATCTGCTCCACAGCTTATTACGGCATATTCCGGTGTGGCTGCATTTAACAAATCCATCGTGGAAGCAGTCCTGCTGCCATGGTGCCCTGCCTGATAAACATCTGCATCAATGTTAATCCCATTTGCAGCAATATCCCGTTCTGCCTCTTCTTCTGCATCTCCGGTAAATAAAAAGGTATTCTCTCCATGCGCCAGTAAAATACCAATCGAATAATTGTTACATTCATCTCCATAGGAATAGTTATTAGGTGCAACAATCGTAAAAAAAGCATCTCCAAGTTCATACACATCTCCTACAATAGGCAGTGTGTTTTTATAACTTTTGTTCTTCATTGCCTGAGTGACATCATCATATGTTCTGGTGTCTTTTTGATAATCCGGCATCATAACCGTCTTACAGTCAAATTTTGTAAGGATAACATCCATACTACCAATGTGATCGGAATCCGGATGCGTTCCTATCATATAATCAAGGGAAGTCACACCCTGTTTTTCCAAATATAACTGAACCGTCGTACCTTTATCATTTTCACCGGCATCCATCAACATTGCATGTTCTCCACACATAATCAGTGTCGAATCGCCCTGTCCGATATCAATAAAATGCACCTGTAGTTCATCAAGTTCTCCCACCGGTTTGCTTTCAAACTTTGCCTGTGCTGTCTCCATCGCCGGTGTATTTTCATTGTTCACATAGGCATAAATACTACTCCCAACTGCAATTAGTACACCTATCATAAAAATAACACTGCGAATCCTGCGGACTGCAGTGCGTATTTCTTTTTTCATATTAGCTTACTCTTTTCTGTATCTTTTTTACTATCATACACTAATCAGCTTACCCCTGCCACAGAGATTGTCAAAAGTTCATAATTTCATCCGGATTAGAAACAATAATATTTGCGCCATTTTCTATTAGAAGCTCCTCATCTCGGAATCCCCAGTTAACCGCAATACATGGAAGCTTGGCATTCCTTGCTGTCGCTAAATCGACTTCAGAATCTCCAATATAAACTGCACGGCTTTTATCCACTTGCAGTTCCTGTAAAATAAGATTAACAGCATCCGGTGCCGGCTTTTTATTTAATTCTTTTTTTTCGCCAATTGCATAGTCAAACAGTTCATCAAAATATTGTTTACATAACTCCTGTACTGCAAAATCTGCCTTATTTGACACCACTGCTGTTTTACATCCATTTTCATGTAAGGTCTGTAACAGTTCTAAAATTCCATCGTATGGTTTTGTTTTATCCGCACAGTGAATGGTATAAAATTCACGAAAATCCTTATACACCGCTTCAATCTGTTCTGGTGTAGCGCCATTAGGAACTGCACGCTCAATTAATTTTTTGATTCCATTTCCCACAAAACGGCGTACGTTTTCAATTGAATGAACCGGGAATCCTGCCCTTTTCAGTGCATAATTCACACTGTCTGTTAAGTCCTCTAACGTATTTAAAATCGTTCCATCCATGTCAAAAATATATAAGTCATACTTCATTATTTTATCTCCGTTACTAAGTCTTTCTATCTTGCCGGCACAAATGTTTCTTTTCCCGAAACCTACGAATCGTAGACCTTATTTAATTGAAAGCAGTGTTTCAACATCTTTTCTCTTTGGTGCATCCGGTTTTTCAGCCGGGCGTCCAATTGCAATCAATACGGATACGGACTGGTCCTTAGAAAGTTCAATCGCTTTGGCAACCTTCTCTTCATCAAAAATACCCATCATAACCGTACCAAAGCCAAGTTCATGTGCTGCAAGGCAGAAGGTCTGTGCTGCAATTCCTGCATCAAATGACTGCCAATGTGTCCTTTTTGAAGTTGTAAAAGAGCCATCTCTTTCATAACCGGAACGACCATTCACGGTCGTAACCACTACTAATGCTGAGGCATTCACGGCAGTTGTCTGGTTGCCTGCAAAACCAAGCATGCAATGATCTGCAATTTCTTTTTTCTTATCTTCATCCATTACTGCAATATATCGCGTTGTCTGCGTATTTTTCCAGCTTGGTGCATAGGCAGCAAGTTCTACAATCTGTTCAAATTCCTCTTTTGTCATTTTCTCTTCTGTAAAGCTACGAATACTTCTTCTTGTTTTAATACATTCTTTTACGTCCATTTCATTTCCTCCTTGGATTCATATACAGGGTTACCATGTTCTTTTCTATATTAAATATAAAATTCTTGAAATACCAAATGCCAGTTGTCTCTGTCCTTCTCATCCTTCTTTTTTCCACTTTGGAAGAATGCTCTGAAGCGGGTAGGCGAGCACCGGAACAATTCCTAACAGTGCTATCAGCCACAAAAGATACCAGTTCTTATCAAAAAGGTCATGTCGTAAATAGTAAAGAATAATTAGTAAAAGTGTAATTAATAATGGTGGTACCGTAATAACACGAAGTGCCTTTGCAATTTTGTTTTTCATTTCTTTTCCCCTTATTTTTCATTCTCTATAACGTCGCTTTCATCCGTGCTTTCATTTTATACATTTCTTCATCCGCCCTGTTACAAATAGTGTCAATATCATCCCCATTCTGAAAAATAACAATCCCATATGCAGAGGAATAAGCAGTCTCATTCATTTTATCTTCAATGTTCTTCATCATTTTTTTAATTTCATCTACTTGTCCAGTAGAACAGAGAAAAAGAAATTCATCTCCACCCATTCGATAAAGTGTACAGTCACTACGTGAATTCATATGTATCGTCTGGGCCAACGTAACAAGTGCTTTATCTCCTGCTGCATGCCCTTTTTTATCATTAAGTGTTTTTAAATCATTTAAGTCCATTGCGACAATCACAGTATCTTTGCGCTTCCTCTTTTGCATATCAATATAAAAAATCCTTCTGTTGTAGGACTGAGTCAATTGATCCATAGAATAAGTACTTACATGAAGATACAAATAGTAAAACACTGTTGCTATTGTGCAGGATGCATTCATAATTCCCTGCATTTTAAATGCAGTATCCATCAAAGTTCCGGCTATACAAAGAAATGCCGACATAAATATGACCAGCGTTTCTCCTTTTCTACGTACTTTGATTTGCAAGACTGTCATTGCAAGCATAAAAAGAACATATGCCGCCCCTGTTATAAATGGTACATATCCAAATATACCTCTTGAAAATGTGCCATCCTTTGAAAATACGAAGACACATCCGTTCCATATACTTAAAAAAGAGAGAAAACCATTCAAAATAAGGGGCAGAAGAAACGTATGTAAATGTCTGTTTTTCCAGCTTACCATTTTACGGTACATAATCAATGTAATCATAACCGCTATGGTAGGCCTAAGTGTATATGCAATTGCGGCATACAGTCTTCGTAAAAAGGTTGGTGCTTCCTTTTGTGCCTCAATTAGCCCAAGATTATCCACCAGTACTAAACAAAGAATCGTGCTGATCGTATATATAAATAATCGTTCTGTCTGTTGATTAAACGACTTTTCCGTTAATATAAAAACAAGAAAAAGCATACACAAAATAAGGCATGCATAATTGTTTTGAAGAAAATCTAAGAACATTTCGCTCCTCCTAATGATGTTGTTCTTATTTTACAATAGATATTAAAAAAAGGACAGTTTTTTTACTTATTAGTAAGAAGAGAAATTGTACTTTTCAGGCAACAATTCTAAATTGGATTTTAAAATAAAAATGAATAAGGTATAATTAACTCGAAATACATAGATAATGAGGATAATGTTATGAGTTCTAATTTGATAAAAAGAGCCGGAAGTGGTTTGTATACACAGTTTATTAAGACCATGACAATGCGCCGTTTGATTGCTGTTGTACTTGGAAATATTGTTTTGGGAATAGGTGCAGCGGGACTTCGTTTTTCATTACTTGGAAATGAGCCATATACTGCCATGAATATGGCTATCAGTGATGGGTTACATATGAGTCTTGGAACGTATCAGCTGATACTTAATCTCTTCTTGCTGATTATACAGCTTATCTGGGGCAGAGCTTACATAGGCTTTGGTTCCATTATTAATCTTTGTTTCTTAGGATATATTATAGAAGCTGCCGGATATGTAATGAGTCTTATTTTACCAAGTGCACAGGGCTATACCTTCTTACAGAAGATTTTATTTATGATTGTGTCGCTGCTTATTCTTACCTTTGGAATATCCATGTACCAGACAGCTAATTTAGGTGTAGCACCTTATGACTATCTGGCACTTGGCATGACCGACCACCTTCCAACACCTTACTTTTTAAACCGTGTCATCACAGATGCAATCAGTGTTCTTACCATTGTCGCTGTTGTACTTGGCGGACTGATTACCTGGAATGAAAGTCACTTAGGCATCGGAACTGTTGTCGGTGCATTTTTCTTAGGACCTTTAATTAATTTCTACTCAAAGTTTAATGAAAAATGGATTCGTTAAATTATGCTTCTTCAATTGCATCAACCGGACAGCTGTCCATTGCCTGAACGGCTTCCGGTTCTAAAGATGCATCCACGTCTGCTTCTGCTGCATGAGCCAGTCCATCATCTGAAAATTCAAACACCTCCGGACAAATATCGGTACACATCCCACATGCTATACAATTCTCATTCACAATAAATTTCATATTCTACTTTCCTTCTCCTGTTTCAATCACTTTATTGATACTACACATGAATCATTTATTCACCAATATTATATTCACCAGATATTATTTTATTATTTTTAAGGTGAATTTTTTTAATATGATTGACTTTTTATTTTTATAGAGGTATAACAAGTTTAACAAGTTATACTTTTCATACTTCTCTCACATTAAATATAAGGAGGTAACACATGGGTAAATCACACGAAGGAAAATACGCATGGACCGTTAAAATAGGGGAAAAAGGACAATTTGTCATTCCCAAGGAAGCCCGGGATATTTTTGGTATTCACCCTGGCGATACTATTTTAGTATTAGCTGATAAAAAAAGAGGAATCGCTATTCCACCACCAAATGCGTTTTCAAAATTGGCAGAAAATCTTTTTAACAGTGCACAAGCAGAAAGCGAGGATGAAGAATGAACGTACTTGAAGTGAAAAACTTAAATAAAACATATCCTGCATTTTCCTTGAAAAATGTTTCTTTTTCGCTGGAAAAAGGGAAAATTACCGGTTTCATCGGAAGAAACGGTGCAGGTAAATCCACCACATTAAAATCACTTTTTCATTATGTTCATCCCGATGCAGGTGATATTTCGTTTTTTGGAATGAACATTGAAGGCAACGAACTTGCCATTAAACAGAATGTTGGATTTGTTTCAAGTGGAGTCAATTATTATCCCAAGAAAAAAATCAAACAAATTACTGCCATCACCAAAATGTTTTTTGAAAAATGGGATGATGAAGCCTATCAAAAATACTTAAATCTTTTTGCACTGGATGAAAACAAGACACCGGAACAGCTATCAGCCGGTATGAAAGTAAAATATGCACTTGCCCTTTCGCTTTCACACAATGCAGAACTTTTGATTTTAGATGAGCCTACCAGTGGTCTGGATCCGGTGTCACGCGATGATTTATTAGACGTATTCATGAATCTGTGTGACGAAGGCAAGACGATTCTTTTCTCCACACATATTACATCAGACCTTGATAAATGCGCCGATAACATCATTTACATCAAAAACGGATCCATATTAGCGGAAGAAAAAATTGATGCTTTCGTAGACAGTTATAAAGTGGTGGAATATGAAAAAGATGCTTTAAAAGAAACAGACGAGAAATTGTTGATTGGTTGTAAACGTGCCAAAAAAGGATTTAGTGCATTAGTAAAAGCTTCTGATGCTACGTCACTGTCCATGCAAGCATCTGATGCTGATTTAGAGTCTATTATGATTCATTTGGAAAAGGAGGAGGAAACATGTTAAAACTACTGAAAAAGGAAATTGTACTTTCCGCTCACCCAACTACTATCATCATGCTCCTGCTCTCTCCTATGGTCATGATTCCGAATTATCCATATTCGGTTGTATTCTTTTATATTACGCTTTCTTTGTTTTTCACCTGCATTCAGGGTCGTGAAAATAACGACATTATTTACTCGCTGAACCTGCCTATTGCAAAAAAAGATATCGTAAAAGCTCGTATGGCTTTTGCTGTAATACTGGAATTTGCACAGCTTTTGATTACGATTCCTTTTGCTATCTTAAGCCAAAAGGTGAATGTAGCCGGAAACAGTGCCGGTATAGAACCAAATCTTGTGTATTTTGGAATCGGATTTATTATCTACGGAGTATACAACTTTATCTTCTTTACCCGTTATTATAAAGATGTAAACAAAATTGGAGCCACCTTTACCATTACCAGTATTGTGATTTTTGTATTAATCGCCATTGAAGTCACCTTAACGTTCGCTGTCCCCTTTGTCAGAGATTGCCTTGACACCAAAGACCCGGCTTACTTAAGTTATAAGTTGATTGCATTAGTTATTGGTATTGTACTCTACTTCATCATGACCTTCCTTGCTTATAAGCGTTCCGTGAAGTCCTTTGAGCAGATTGATTTGTAAGAAAAAAGGATAAAAGCCAAGTCAGGCGATCGGACATATAACACCGGTCTTGCCTTAAATCACCTTCAAAAAAGTATCATAATTGCTCTTGACATCTTTAAGAAAACACGCAAACTATAATTACAGAATTAGATGCATGGCTCTATTTCTTATGTTCCGATGAACCCAGACGCATATGGGAAATCCAAGAGAAATTCCCATATTTTAAACCATTATATGATGATATCTTTCAGTTCCGTCACCAGATTAAGGAGGTACTTAGTATGTATTCTAAAACATTATCAATATTAGACCGCAATACCACCTTACTTATGATTGATGAGATGAAACAGGA
>CAZAQH010000003.1:0-30058 GCA_964487395.1 uncultured Lachnospiraceae bacterium
CCACACGCCAAAAAACAGTTAATGGATGCTGCATTGTCTGATAATGCTCTAGCATATACTTTGTGAAGTCCAAGTGAACAAAACGCAAAACTCATGGTAAGATTCAACATTTCTTTTCCCAAACCTTTTCCACGCATTCCTTCTTCGCCAATGAATACACCATATTCCGCTTTGTTATGAATTTTATCATAATCGCGAAGATAGGTACAGCCTATTGGTCGACCACTTTCTTTTTCGCAGACAATAAACTGAAATGCCTTTTTTGCCTCAATTTGATTTTTCATCCAGTTTTCATGTCCTTCTTTTGTAAAGGGTTCCCTGTAAATGAAATATTTACGCACCGAGTCAGAATTACGCCATTTGATAATCAGATCTGTATCTGAATATGTAATGGGTCGTAAATAAATATGCTCTCCAATTAATTCATTTGATAGATAGATTTTCTGCTCTGTCATATCATTATCTGCTTTCCCTGATTCGATATATGTTAATTATTAAATCAGAATTTAATTTATCGACGTTTTCTATAGTGATTTTCTTTCCTTTTTCCTCATAATATGTCGTGAGCCATGAAATATCCGAGTCTTCCTCTGCCATAAAATAAATATTCTCTTTTTCTATTAAATCTGTCTCAATATTGGTAATTCCATGTTGTAATTCTTTTTCATGATTTAATGGACTTTTTGATAGCCATCCACCTAAAATGTCATAATTGGTTGCTTGCGTTTCAGTGTTATCAAATATTTTTTCCGAAAAGGCAACTGTTGAATATACATCAACATAATAAAAATTCTCTGCGTGTTCTTTGCAATATTGTTTTAATGCTAAATCAGTCTGATTAATTTTTTCTCTGTTTATCTGTTCTGTTTTTGCTGTCGTAATCGAACCTGGGATAGTTATACCAATTATAAACATCATAAGACAAATGAAAGTAACATTTGTATAGGTTGATAATCTTGTAGTCTTATTATCCTGCTTACTATTTCGTATTATGGTAAAGACATATACGCATAGAATCATAATCTCTATGAAATACATCGGATGTGTCAGCCTTGCAACGACACGGCCTTTCCACAGAATATACAGCCATGGAATGCTTCGGCAAATCCACATAAACGGAATTTTCCACAAACCCGACCTGTCTTTTTTCATTATTACCAATATAATCAGCCATATATACAACAAAACAACAAGTGCATTATATGGCATCTGTCTTGTCTCATGTTGCGTGGATAAATTAAACTGCTTCATTTGGTAAATGTAGTTTTTAACAGTAGTTTTTAATTTTACAGCAATATCCGTTTCACTATTTTTCTTTTCTGTCTGATACTGTGCAATCTGATTAAGCATTTCTGCATTGATTTCATCATCCAGTCCAAAATTGTAATTATCAATTAAATTATATTGTCCTTCACTGATACCTGTTTTTTCGTAGAATTCCGTGTTTTCTTCATAATCCGGATACCATGTGAAATCATAAACGCTTGTCCTTGCATCAAAAAACGCATTGAATTCTTTCCATTCTTCAGAACTATAGGCAATTCCATTAATCGCAAGAGAAATAAGCAATAGTGCCAGGATACTTCCAACAATTGTTCCGTATTTAATCAGATTATCTTTTATGAGTGGTTTTAATTCATAACTCCAACGCAAAATGCCGGCTAATGCCAAAAAAGGTGCCATAAGGAGAAGCATTTCCGTTCGTATATTAAACGCAATTACCACTAACGCAATACTAATAATATTCTGTTCAATAAATTCCCTGCGTGTTATGTCCTTTGGTGTAAGTAATAGAAAAATGGCTGCTGTTGCTGCAAGAACCCCACAAACAACTGTATATTGAACAAATACCATTTCCCAAAGCAGTAAGCCCGCATATAGAATAACGAGCGTTATTGCAAATATGGTTTTCTCTGTTTTCTTCTGAATATGATTCAATCCTCTAGTAAGACACAGATAAAAGGACAACAGCATACATCCGGTCAAAAACAATCCATACCATGGGACAAATGGCACTATTTTATAAAAAATACTTATAATAAAAGCCAAGGGATATAACATCTGAATGTTATGTCCCTCCGGCTTACCGGTATATATGCCGGATAAAATATTTTTCATAAAGACATCATCATTCATATCGTAGAATAAATCAAAAAGTAACGACAATGTCACGCAACCAATTATTCCTATAATTGCTGCAATTATTCTGTTTTTATTTTGTGTAGAAAGCTTTAACTTTTTCACAGATATAATCCACTTCTTCTTCCTTTAATGTGTAGAACATAGGTAAGCGCAGTAAACGTTCACTTTCTTTTGTCGTGTAGTTATCTGCTCCATGAAAACGACCGTATTTAAGTCCTGCCGGTGCTGTATGGAGTGGTATATAATGAAATACTGCAAGTATATCATTTTCCTTTAAATAAGATATCAGTTTACTTCTTTCTTCTATATCTTTTGTTTTAATATAGAACATATGGGCATTATGTGTACAATGCTCTGGAATATATGGAAGTTCTATTAATCCTTTATCCGCTAATGGCTGTAATAACGTATTATACTGATTCCATCTTGCCATACGGGCATCGGTAATCTTATCTGCTATTTCAAGTTGTGCCCATAGATAAGCTGCATTTAATTCACTTGGTAAATAGCTTGATCCAAAGTTAACCCAGGTATATTTATCAATCTGACCACGGAAGAATTTACTTCTGTTGGTTCCTTTTTCTCTATAAATCTCAGCATCTTCAATATATTTTTCATCTTTTATTAAAAGTGCTCCGCCTTCTCCCATAGAGAAGTTCTTGGTTTCATGGAAACTGAAACATCCAAAGTCTCCTATGCTTCCTAAAGGCTGTCCCTTATATGTAGACATGATACCCTGTGCTGCATCTTCTATTACCAGAAGATGATATTTTTTTGCAAGTGCCATAATGGTATCCATTTCACAGGATACGCCCGCATAATGAACCGGAACAATGGCTTTGGTTTTATCTGTAATAGCTGCTTCTATCAAAGTCTCGTCCATGTTCATGGTATCCGGTCTGATATCTACAAATACAGGTGTTGCTCCACGAAGTACGAATGCATCCGCAGTAGACACAAATGTATAGGCCGGCATAATCACTTCATCCCCTGCTTTTATCTCTGCAAGCAGTGCGGCAAGTTCTGTTGCATGTGTACACGAGGTCGTAAGGAGTACCTTTTTACTTCCTGTTTTATCCTCAAGCCAGTGATTACAGTTTTTAGTAAACTGTCCGTCTCCGCAAATTTTTTGGGCATCAACTGCCTGTTTAATATATTCCATTTCCTTGCCTGTAAAAGGCGGTACATTAAATGCTATCATTGTCTGTCTCCCTGTGATCTTAATGTCTTTAAATCTGCTATTTAATCATTATTTTATAAGCACTATTTTCATATATGCTGGTATATTCATTTTCTTCCAGATACGTGTTCAATATATCCAGTTTCGTTTCTGCGTTCACTGTTGATGGTTCAATGTCTCTCATGATAATAAGTGATGGCATTGATTCTTCTAATTCCTTTTGGAAGTCTGCTATGAAATAGGAGTCAAGATCCGGCCAAGTCGTGGATATAGCTGATGGCATTTGAAGAATAAAGCTTAATCCCGGTGCATCTCCATAAAAGACTGCTTCTTGTCCTATTAGTTTATTCTCATTACAGTAAGAAATCAAGTCTGTGAGAGTCTTAGCATTCTCTGCATTCGTATACATTCCATTAATTGTTGTAGTGCCAGATATACGAGTGTCTCTCTTTTCTCCCCGCATTCCATCTCGAAATACAAAGACGCTGTGAAAACCGATACTCTGAACAGTAATCATCAAAAGCAAAGCTGTCAGCATAGCCCGAATCGGGAATGAGTAAACAACATTGTTGCACTTTCTCCACCATTTCCCAATAATAACAAGGGTAAATGGTGCAACCAAAATCAAATTGTTCAAATTCTGGCAGGTATAATTGTTACTGCCAAGAGGCGTTATACATAATATAACGAGAACAATAGCTGCAAAAATTCGCTCTTTATCTTCTGTATTTTTTGCAATTATAGTATAAATACATGCTATCAAAGTCAGATATAAAAATACCATTCCCCATTCAAACATGCTGGAATAATCTTCGTAATAACGGAAGGAAAACATTCCTCGTCCCCAGAAGAACCTGAGAAGTAATGCAATTCCTCCTAAATAAATAACCACCTTTAACTGCTTGAATCTATCTCTTTTTATACAGAATAATACACAGCCAAGTCCCACTCCAATTCCAATCAGTCCTATCCATTTAAAACTTCTCATATAGGCCTTTAAAACGGATGTAACCATTGAAAGCGCTGAATAAGAACTGTCTGTCTGCTGTATCCCTGCAAGGGAATTCATCATATTAATATAAGCAGAAAATCCATAACGAATTAACACGGTAATAAAAGGAACTGCAAAACCAGTGATATAACCCGTCAGGCATATTCCGGTTTTCCTAAAAGCTTCTTTTCCTTTTTTCTGTAAAAAGCAGTAATACCAAACCACTACTATCAGGGCTGCCTGTGTCAAGTTTGGAAAACGAACCATAACATTTGCGCCAAGCACAACACCTGCTAAAAAAAGAAACCCGTTTTTTTCTTTTAACAAACCAATGTATAACAGTAATGCGCCTATTGCAAATAATAGATAAGTCATGTAATTGTATAAAATTCCGGTGGGTATCCAGCAAAAGCTGACTGCAAGAATTTCTCCGAAAAATACAACATAGGCTTTCCATTCTTTTTTCAATATAAAATAACATATTAAAACAAGAATACTGACAATCAATCCGGTGTATAGGTTCATCCCCACAAGTGTATGACCACCGGGCAGTTTTACAAGTAATGAGCCAAACACATTAGAAAGATATGTAGAAATCACCCACATGCCTTCCATTTTGTCAAAATAAAGGTAATTACCTAAACTGTAAGTCGAATCCGATACATCAACTCCCTGGCGTATTTTCATTAATGGATACAGGAAAAGAAGAATCGGAAATATATTTTTTTCAAAGACAGTTTCATATTTTTTATAAAGTGTCCCTATCGTCTTCATTGTAAGCCTTCCTTATTTCTTAAACAGCTTTTTAACCGCGTCAAATATCGTTATCCGTACCCTATCCACTACTACTCCGATAATAAAAACAATCAGTATGGATATAATTAAATGCACAAAAATGAGTGGTGTTCCTTTAACAGCCTCGATACAAAGCCATCCCGGCCATTGCAGGCGAACTGCCAGATTTTCATGTAGCAGATACACCCCAAAAGTACACGGTGCAAGCCATCCGATACATTTTGCAAGTTTACCATCCGGTATCTTAATATACATAAATACGTAGAAAAGTGCTATAGAAGAAAGCAATACCAGAATATAATTATAACTGTAGGTCATATCCATATAATATTCCAGCTTACCGGTTCTTCTGCATATCAACCCCATAAGTGCACAAACTCCAAAATTAGCAATTACAAAAATAACATATAAAATGACGCTTCTCTTTTCGTTTTTGAAAAAAGAAAGTCCATATAATCTGATATAACCGGCAATTAAAAACAAACAAATAAACCAGCCATAGTCATAGCCATAATGATCTGTTGCAATTAATACCGGATTAATCGATTTGGGAATACAAAAGAATAACAGCAAAAGTCCAATTGTAATCTGAAGCTGTTTTTTAGACAGGTTTTTAATACCTGCTGCCAGAAGTGGCGCCAGCATATAAAGGACAACATATGCCGTTGCAAACCAATAATGCTCCGTTTGAATCGGAAGAATTGCATTCATCCAATCATATGCATTCCAGTCCGTTACAGGTGCCATACCAAACAGTAACAAAATGACAGGAATAAGAATTGAATAGAACAAAACCTGTAATAAAAGCGAGAGAAGCTTTTTAGGATTCCATTTTGCTTCTACCAGAAAATATCCACTAATCAGAACATAGACATTGACAGCTGCATTACAAAAAGCCGCAATTAACCACACGACATGGTTATAGAGGCTGCCATCAACCGATAATTTTACTTCTACATTGCCTTTAGACAGGTAATGCAGCGTAATAATCATAAGCATAGCAACAACACGGAGCAATTCAAAATTGACCTGTCTTTTTTTCTCCTGTGGCATCGTCTTCCCTCTTAAACAGTTTCTTCTTCGTTTTTAGATTCTTCTTTTTTAAAAATAAAAAGTTTGCTGAATATATAATTGCTGATAATAACGATTACGTTACTAACCAGTTTAGAAACCAAGTCATTTACTCCCAGCATAGTAGGAAGCACAAACATGATGATTATTTCCATTATATAAGTAACAATTCTAGCCCCAATAAAAACTCCGAATTCACGATAAAACTCCTGCATAGAATGCAGTTTTGTCTTAAATACAAAGGAATGATTTGTCCAGTAGGCAAAGATAACAGCTACTACCCAGGCAATTGCCGTAGCAATCTGTACTTTAATTGGTGTACCACTGTCTGCGCCAAGTGCCTTGGCCGATACCCAATAAGCCACCATATTTACAACAAATGCAAGGAAACCAAATATCAGATAGTTCCATACTTCTTCATGTTTTCTATAGATTCCCCATGCCCAGTTCCATAATTTTTTCAATTGTACATCCTCTTTCTTTCTGTCTTTATCTTTCCTGACTGATTGCTCCATTTTCTACACGGAATACCATGTCACACTTTTCAATAGTCTGTAATCTATGAGCAATAATGATTAATGTCTTTTTACCATGGAGTCTGTTAATGGATTCCATAATAGCTGCTTCTGTATCATTATCAAGTGCTGATGTTGCTTCATCAAGTACCAATACCTCTGGATCTTCAAACAATGCTCTTGCAATACCAATACGCTGTCTCTGTCCGCCGGAAATACGAATTCCACGCTCGCCTATTCCGGTATCAAGTCCTTCTGGAAGTCCACGGACAAATTCATCGAGCTGTGCCTCTTTTAATACTGCCCATACCCGCTCATCATCAATATCTTCATCTGCATAACCAAATGCAACATTTTTTCTAATAGTCGAATCAACCATAAATATGGTCTGTGGAATATAGCCGATATTTTTAAGCCATTCTTCATAATGACCACTAACATCTACTCCATCTGCAAGAATTGCTCCGGATTCCAGTTCCAGTAATCCCAATAAAATGTCTACTATTGTAGTCTTACCGGCACCGGAAGTACCCACGATACCAACTGCTGCTCCTACCGGAATCGTCATTCCTGCGTGATCAAATATTTTAACATCCGTATTCGGATATTTATACGTAATATCTGACAATACAATTTCTTTTTTTACAGGCAGCTTTTCCACGATTTTTTTCTGCATATACGCTTCTGCATCATAAGTGACATTGTCGTCATGTATTTCTTCCTGTAGATTATCACTAACTCCCATAAAGAATGGTTCAAAATATGATATTGAAGTCGTGTAATTGTTAATACGGTTAGCACTCGGGAGCAAACGCATTGCCGCCAGACCAAATACCGAAAGCTGTGGAATCATACCATCAAGAGTTGCACCATTTAACATAACAACAAGCATATAACCTACAAGACCGGCGATACAGATTGTCTCAATTAAAAGTCTTGGTGTTGCATTGAAAATGTTGTATTTTTGGACAGCATCTACATAACCATAACCGCATTTTGCATATTCTTTTATAAAGTATTGTTCTTTATTGGCAACTTTAATCTCTTTTATTCCCATAACGGATTCTTCAATCCATTTATAAAGTCCGCTGTAATAATCCTGATTGTCCTGACCGGCCTTCATCATAATAGGCTTTAATACTACTTTTATAACAATAAGTATTACAATAAGAAGCCCTGCAATGGTAAGCACCATGGTAGCATCTACCATGACAAGTACGACTACCAGGCAGGTAAAGACTACAATCTCACTTGTCAACTGTAAAAGACTTAATATAAGTCCATACATATTATTAACGTCAGAAGTAATCATTCGCTGAATAACAGAAGTGTCCGCATTCAAATAATATTCATAAGGACGTTTCATGAAATTAATCATCATACGTCTTGAAGTCGCAAACTGATTCGTGTATACAAAACGAAGCTGTACCACGTTCTGTAAAAAAAGAAATAGATTTTTCAGTACAAAAGCAAGAATCAATGCAATCATCATGATGCTGGTAAACTGCATCGTACTTGTTAAATGAAGTCCGTTATAAACTGCTGCCATATATTTATTCGTAACAACTGATTCCGGATCAAGCAAGACCTTCATAACCGGAATGACAACCGAAATACTCAAACTCTCTAAAATACCACCAATGAGCATCAAGAAAATAATAACTACCATTTTTCGCTTTTGTTTGCCATCTAACAGCTTGTTTAATTTTTTAAGTATTTTTATCATTAACTTCATTTACTCCAGTCGTTTTAATAAACATATCAACGTAATATTTTATCACACAATATAGGAATTGTCCAAAAATGCCTTGCTAAATCTGCTCATTCTGAGTATGACATTCCCTTGGTTCGTAGCGGTCCATGTAATCCTCTCCAAGGAATACTGCTTCTTTTGCAAAATGAATGCTATCCGTAACCGTCATAATAGAAACTACTTTATCAACCTGAAGATTGGAAATAAAATTCATAACTTCCATTGGGAATCTTCCTTTTATTACAACACAATCCGGAAACAATGTCTCGTAATCAAGCAGATCACGTGGATGTGGTTTTAAAATAATCTGGGCATCTCTACCATATTCCAGAATCAAATCCTTAAAAATCTTCTCACGGACATCAAGCGTACAAAGTGGTTCTGTCAGAATCATGACTTTATGTTCATGATTTATCCCCGTGTTGAACTGTTTTTTTAATTCTTCAATATCTTTAATAAAAATACGACATATTTCTTCCCGCTCTTTGTCTGTGAGATTTTCTACAAGTTCTTCTCTTTTCTGTTCTATATATTTTTTACAGGGGTATGGACAGACTGAAATATCATTTACCTCCATATCCATACAGTATTTTCCATAGCCATTTTGGATGAAAATAAGATTTAGAGATGATAAAAATGCTTTTAAGCCAAAATGTCCTCTATTATCGTATCTGGCTGTATCATAATAACGGATGCAGTCAAGTCCATCTTCCAGTGCATGATATCTTATTTTTTTATAATTCAGGTAATATCCAATTGGATCAGAATCGCAGAATACATAGATATCTTTATACTTCGTCAGGTCCACGGGAATATATGGTTCCTGTAATTTCCCCAATAATTTTGTATATTTTATACGGGAAAACATATTTAAAACAAGATTGCCCTTATCTGTATGATATTGTGTGAGTTCCGGAAAAAAAGTATCTTCTTTTTCATCAAACATATATACCTTATTAAAAAACAAGCTTTGTTCTGCTCGCAGATTCAAATCACCAAAATCATTTGACATCTTGCTTAACAGTAAATCGGCTCGTCCTCTTTCTTTTTCAGGTAAATAGCTTTCCTTTAAGCACGCCACATATACATGATAAAAGGTATGGCATATATAGATTCTTTTTTGCATAGTAACTTCTCCCGTCAAATGAGTGGATTTAGTCATTCATTTCTATAATAATACAAAGAATATCCTGTTTTTACAAGCATATTAACATACTCACTTTACTTTTTGAATTTAAAACTATTCTTGAATGTGTACTCAAACCATGTATAATAATTACTAAGTATCTTTACAATTTAGGAATTGGGGAATTAATTATGCATACCAAAAGAAATTGGCTGTTTTTTTTCATATATCTTGCAATTATTTTGTTAAGCTGGCTGCCTGTTTATCTGGCTTTTTTTCCTGGTATCTGTTATTACGATTTACCTACACAAATAGAGCAATACGCCAGTCATGTTTTTAATGCCTCACATCCATTATTGCACACGCTGATACTCGGATATTTATATACGTTATTTGATAATCCAAACACAGGCATGATGATATACAGTATTTTGCAAATGATACTGCTTGCCTCTTCCATGGCATATTCCTGTGTCTACCTATACAAACGTGGAATCAACAGAGTAATTCGTTATTTGATTATCTTTTTATTTGCAGTTTTACCGTTGAATTCGCTATTGGCCATCTCATCCACAAAAGATGTTGTTTTCGCCGCCTTGATGTTATTCACACTAACTTATTACTTAAACCTAAAAACATTACCATCAAAACAAGATACAGAATCCTTCCCAGCTGCAGCTTCTAAAAAAACCATATGGAATAAAATTGTACTTTCTCTTTTGACTGTATTAACAATTTTGTTTAGAAATAATGCAATTTATGCTTTTCTTGCCGGAGCATGTATCATCTTGATTTATCAGATGATAAAGAAGTAAAAGCTGAAGGAAACACTGATTTTTTCATTTTGTACTATCCTTTTATTTTTCAGTATCAACAAATTTTTAATGATATCTT
Source organism: uncultured Lachnospiraceae bacterium (assembly GCA_964487395.1). Taxonomy (GTDB): domain Bacteria; phylum Bacillota; class Clostridia; order Lachnospirales; family Lachnospiraceae; genus RGIG8767. The sequence continues at coordinate 10,468 of CAZAQH010000003.1, forward strand.
TAAACGCGAATACCAGCTCAATTAAGGAAATGATGAGTATCCCTTCACAGCAAATGGCGCTCATTTACAGAGATTGCGAGGATGAAGAACTAAATTCAAAAATCCTTAATTATATACCGGTTCCCACAGATTATAATCCGTGGCTTGCTGACGCAATTAAGATGCAGCTTCCTTTTGAAATCGTAGAAAGCAGTTTTAAGCATTTTCTGGTGTTAACTGCCGAATGTAATTTAAAACACCCGATTGTATGCTTTAAGGCTTTTTTCTATACTATGCAGGGATTTATTGATATTTTTCACAATCCATATCATGATGAGCATTTTTATCTTGCCCCTTCATATTATAGAGCTGACATTGAACTTGTTTCCTATAATACGCCTCTGCATGATTTATATGTCTCTTGTTTTAATACAACGAGTTCACTGAATTTCTTTATCAAAATTTTCTTTAATGGCGGGCTGTATCTTTGGTTATTTATAATCTGTTTTATAAAGTTTTTAATTGATAAAAAAGAAACTCTAAGTATTAGTTGTCTTTTTATCTTTCTATATTTTGGCACATTATTATTAGGACCAGGGGCAATAATCCGATATATTTATCCAATTATTATTTGTGTTCCCCTATTTTTATGTGAAGCTTTCTTTAAAAAAAAATAACAAATTGACACCATTCTCGTATATAATAAATCTGTAGTAGAAAAGAGGATTTGCATTCATGAAAACCAAAGCTTTAGCAATGATTACCGCCCGCGGTGGCAGTAAACGTATTCCGGGTAAAAATTATAAAGAATTCTGTGGAAAACCGATATTGCTTTATTCTATTGAAGCTGCACTGAAAAGCGGAGTTTTTGATGAAGTTATGGTATCTACAGATGATGAGACTATTGCTAAGCTTGCAAGAAATGCAGGAGCCAAGGTTCCGTTTATGCGAAGCGAAGCAACTGCCAATGATTATGCGACTACGGATGAAGTGATTTATGAGGTATTAAAGGCATATGAAGCACGTGGCGTTTTTTTCGATGCCTTTTGCTGTATTTATCCCACTGCTCCATTTATAACTGCTGATATATTACAACAGGCAATGAGCCTTTTAGACACAGCTGCATCTGTTATGCCTGTTGTTCCCTTTTCTTATCCACCGCTACGCTCCTTAGTGATAAAGGATAGCCGTTTAGTCAGAAAATATCCCGAGTTTGCCAATACCAGAAGTCAGGACCTCGAAGTATTTTATCATGACTGCGGACAGTTTTATGCTTGCAGGACGGATGCTTTCATGCAAGAAAAAACAACTGATGTAGAAGACCTCGTTCCCATGATATTAAACGAGACCATGGTTCAGGATATCGATACGAAAGATGACTGGGCAATTGCCGAATGTAAATATAAAATGTTACAGGAAAATAAGGACAAATAATATGAATCAAGATTTTATCACTCCCTATTATCATATTGAAGAAAGCAAACTGTTAAAAGAAGTTTCTCTTTTAAGAGATTCGTTAGAAAAAAACTGGGGCAACCATTTTGTTATGGGATACTCTGTAAAGACGAACTCCCTTCCCTGGTTGCTTACCTTTTTAAAAAAGCAGGGTTTTTATGCTGAAATTGTATCCGAAACAGAATACGAACTTGTAAAAAGACTTGGCTTTCCTCTGCAGAATATGATTTACAATGGACCAATAAAAGGGAAAGATACGTTTTCTCTTTTTCTGCAAAATCATGCATATTTAAATATGGATTCAAACGATGAAATACTATTTTTAGAAGAACTGGCAAAGAATAATCCCTCGCAGACATTTCATGTTGGACTTCGTGTGAATTGTGATATTGAAAAAGAATGTCCCGGTGAAACCATGATGGGTTCAACCGGCGGACGATTTGGCTACTGCTTTGAAAATGGCGTTTTGGGAGATGTCATTGACCGCATTAAGCTCCTTCCTAATGTACGTATTGCAGGACTGCACATGCATTCTTCTTCCCAACTTCGCACTCTTCATATTTTTTCCGCTCTTGCAAAAGCTGCCTGCACCATTGCAGAAACATATCATTTATCCTTAGACTATATTGATATGGGTGGCGGATATTATGGTGGTGTACCGGATAAGCCAAATTACAGTGATTATTTTAAAGTAATCTGCGATACGCTAAAGGATACCTTTGATTCCCAAAAAACAACTCTTATCGTAGAACCGGGTGTCTCCTTAATCTCCTCTGCAATTTCACTTGTAACAACCGTCAAGGATATTAAGGATGTAAGAGGTATTCGATATGTCGTAACAGATGGCAGTCGTCTGCTTCTAAATCCACAGGTTACAAGACACACGTATCCACATCATCTGAATCTTTTGGAAAATACTTGCAGACAAACGGTAAGTTTTCAGTGGATTTGCGGGTTTACCTGTATGGAATATGACCGTTTATTTGAAATAGAAAATGAAAAAGAACTTTTGCCTGGCGATCAGATAATCTATGATCTTGCCGGTGGCTATACCATGTGCCTTACGCCTTTATTTATCCGTTATCTGCCTGCCGTCTACATTAAGCATACGGATGACTCCTATTTTACAGCAAGGGATGAATGGGGTATTGAAGAATATCTGCAACGTAATTATATCGAATAGAAAATGAGGAAATCATATGAATCATTCAATTACAATTGGAAACCATACCATTTCAAAAGACAGTCCGACCTTTATTATTGCGGAAATGTCAGCAAATCATTTACAGGATTATAATCGTGCAATCGAAATTGTACATGCTGCCAAAGAAGCAGGTGCGGATGCCTTAAAACTGCAGACCTATACAGCGGATACCATTACCCTTAACTGTAACAATCCCGAATTTCAGATTACGCAGGGAACGATTTGGGATGGTACTACACTTTATAAGCTGTATGAAGAAGCTTATACTCCATGGGAATGGCAGCCAAAGCTTATGGAAGAAGCCAACAAACTTGGCATGGAATGTTTTTCATCACCCTTTGATTTTACTTCTGTAGACTTTATGGAACAAATGAATATGCCTGCATATAAGATTGCTTCTTATGAGATTAATGATATTCCTCTTATTAAAAAAGTGGCTGCCCTGCACAAGCCAGTTATTATTTCTACCGGAATCGCTCATCTTGAAGATATCGAACGTGCCATAAATACGTGTCTAACTGAAGGCAACAAAGACATTATATTGTTAAAATGCGTATCTTCCTATCCAACACCTTATGAAGATATTAATTTAGCCTCAATTCCTACAATCGCTACTACTTTTGACTGTATGGTAGGGCTTTCTGATCATACAATGGGTTCTGCAGTCAGTGCTGGCTCTATCGCGTTTGGCGTAAAGGTTGTAGAGAAGCATTTAACCCTCTCCCGTGCAGACGGCGGACCGGACGGTGCTTTTTCAATGGAACCGGATGAATTTGCCAGAATGGTCAAGGATATCCGCATTATGGAAAAAGCCATTGGTATTCCTGCTTATCACTTGACAAAGACTCAGGAAATTGAACATAGTGGCTCCCGTTCCTTATATGTAGTAGAAGACATGGCAGCCGGAGAATGTATTACCGCTAAAAATGTTCGTTCCATCAGACCCGGCAACGGACTTCATACTATGTATTACGAACAGGTACTTGGAAAAACAGTTAAACAGGCTTTGCAGAAAGGAACTCCTCTTTCATGGGATCTCATCCAGTAATCTTCATACGTACGGATGCAAATCAAAAAATTGCTTCCGGTCATATGATGCGTTGTCTTACAATTGCAGAAGAATTAAGAGCCCAAGGTGCAGCAGTTACTTTTGTACTTTCTGATACGGAAAGTGATGATTGTCTGACTGCTTTTTGCAGTATGCTCTCGATTTTAACTCCTTATCAAACATTGATTCTTCATTCTGACTTTGAACAGCCGGGAAGTGAATTGGATAAGTTAAAAGAACTGCTTGTATCAAATCATGTGGATACCATATTGGTTGACTCTTACTTTGTTACGTATCAATATCTAATTTCTATAAAGAATATATGTAAGACAGCATATATGGATGATTTAATGGCTTTTGAATATCCTGTTGATCTTATCATTAATTATGATCTTCATCCTGATACCGATTTTTATAAAAACGTTCCTGTAACACTGCTTGGCGCATCTTATGCACCCTTACGAAAGCAGTTTCAAAATGTTCAGTATGTGCTTCAACCTACACCGGCACATGTTTTTTTATCAACCGGTGGAACCGATCCTTTTTCCATCTCTACTCGTTTATTAGAACATTTACTAAAAAAAGAGCAGACGTTATCTGCTCTCACATACCATGTTATTGTTCATTCCCTGTCTGCCTGTGATGAAAGCCTAAGACTCTTGTCTGGGCAGCATTCAAACATTATTCTGCATGAAAATGTTGCGGATATGGCTTTACTTATGAACCAGTGTGATATTGCCATTACAGCTGCAGGCACGACTCTATACGAGCTTTGTGCCATCACAGTTCCCACAATCACTTACTCAATGTCAGATAATCAGATGGTACCGGCAAATGATTTTACAAAAGACGGCTGCTGCCTGTATGCAGGTGATTGTCGTGACAATCCATTATTTATTAACAATATTACTAATCTTATGAATACGTTGTATCACGATGATGTTGTAAGAAACAGTCTTCACCAGCATATGAAGAAAATTCATATTGGGAATGGTTCTTCTCTGATTGCAAAAGAGCTGCTATAAAATTAGCAGCTCTTTTTTTATATTCTCTGCCGCAAGCAGCATTTCTTCTTTTGTACTCCCCTGTAAAATGAAATATCCTCTTCCCATAATGGAATGACCGCTTGTCACTTCTTCCATTTTATCACCAACACAGATATTGCATTGATAATCAAGAAGTTGCACATTCTTTGAAATGAAAACCTCTTCTTTTCCGGGAACCTTTTTTACCATTCCTTCCGGCAAATCCCAAAAATGAATCAACAGATTTTTGACTTCTTTTGCATCAAAATCATATGGCTTGTTACATACATATTTGATATATTCTTCTGCTTCATCCACTCCTGTTGCAAGTGGTGTAAAAAGATTATGAAGATAATGACCTGATGGCCGAGCCGATAGCTCAATCGTAAATATCTGTTCTTTTTCTATCATTAAGTCCGCATGAAACAGGCAGTTATTCAATCCTAACACGCTTACCGTTTTTTCAAGATAGCATTTTACCTTTTCATATAATGCACTTTCCTGCTCTGGATTAATTGAGAAATAACCCACTGCCTGACATCTTGGTAGTGGTGTATTTATTTTCTGGCGAAGCAGAATCAAGTGAAATCTTCCATCAATTACAGCTCCATCTACACCATATTCCTGTCCCGGTGCCACTTCTTCTAATACAAAATCTTCTTTATCCTTTTCTATTTCCTGTAATGCATTTTGTAATTCGCATTTATCACCGATAAAATAAATCGCACGGCTTCCAGAGCCAAAACGAGGCTTTAAAATAGCCGGATAATGAATGGTATCGTACTCTTTGACACTGTTTATATTTATATATGGCTGAATTAAAAAACACTCACAGGAACGCAGGCCGTTCTCATACATAACCTGATGGAACTCATATTTATCGGTACATAAAACAGCTGCCTTTTTACTGATTCCTTTTAACTTTAATGCATCATTTACAGCCCCGATCGTAGTAAGATATCTTCCAATCGGAACAGTCAGTACAAAATCCGGTTTTTCTTTTTTCAGGGCTTCTATCGTAGCTTCTTCATCCGAAATATCTACACACAGACCTTTATCTGCTAAAGCAAGTCCTTCTGCTTGTGGGTTGCCATCAAGTGCTACAATCTCCACTCCAAGTTCCTGTGCTTTTTTAATTGTATGAATGGACTCAGAACTTGCCCCAATAATTGCTGCTTTCATGTCTTTATCTCCCGGATACTATGTTTACTTACTCATTTTCTTTCTTATATTACGATACGCCCATAATAATTTGTAATAAATGATAAAGTATAAGTTGGACTGCATCTGCATATGAATCAATTTTCTCTCTTCAGCATGAACACGCTTCGTATAATACTTATTGTTCATAAAATTCGGGAAAGTTCTTTTCATCTCTTTGCCCAGTTCTTTTATAAAACCATAGCGGTATTTTTTCATACCAATCATATAAGAAAACAAAGTATTCACATAAAAAAGTGTAGTAAAGGAACTCTCTATTTCAGGATAGTACTGCTGTAAATAATCGTATCGTTTTGCCTCCTGCACCATAATACGTCCTGCTTCCATTCGGTCAAAAAGACGTTGTTCATTGATGGTATGGACGGTTGAAGTGTCATGCTGATAATAATAGTATAATGGTTCTTCAATGTATTCAAAATGTTTGGCTCTAAGCATCCAGGTATTGCTTAATGCATTGTCTTCATAAAAAATCCCTTCCGGAAAACGAGAATCAATCCCAAGGATAATGTCTCTTTTATATATTTTTACAACAAGACTTCCGCTGTCTAAAATAAGGGAACGATATTTTTCCTCATTTAAGATGCCTGTCTGCTCTATCTTATTGTTTTTTACAATCTGCCCAATTTTCATGGAATGCTCATCTGTCAGATGATAATCGCAGCCGACCATATCAGCACCGGTTTCTTCTGCCTTTTTAAGCATTTTTTCATACATTTCAGGTGCTGCCCAGTCATCTGCATCCATAAAACCAATCCATTCGCCCTTAGCCAGTGAAAGTCCAATATTTTTTGCTCCACCCTGCTTTTTATTAACGGGACTGTGAATGGCTTTAAATCTGTCCGGGTATTTTTTTTCAAATTCCTGCATAACAGAAAAAGAATGATCCGTAGAACAGTCATCTACCGTGATAATCTCTATATCCTTTAGCGTCTGGTTAACAAGAGAATCAAGACAGAATGATAATTTATTGTCTGAAGCCATATTATAAACCGGGACAATTATACTAATCTTCATTATCTGCCTCCATCTCAATCAATTTAGCTGCTATGTGCTCTGCAAGAATATAATAACCATCTACATTGGGATGAACCCCATCATACATAAAGCGATTCATAATTTCTTCATCATGACTGTCTAAAAATTCTTCCGAATAAACGTCAAAGACAGGAATGTCATTTTCTTCTCCTAATTCTTTTATTACCTCTGCATATACCGATATTGGGAGCATATTGGGTAAAAAAGATAAATACGTCGTATTTGTCACGGTAGATATTGGTGTCACAAATAAAATCATACTATCCGGATAACGCTTCTTTAAATCCTGCATAAGAAAATTAGTATCTCCATAAAAGGTTCCAGGTTCAAGATTTTCCAGATTACCCATGTTGTCTTTATTACCTGAGTAACAATCATTGACCCCGCCAAGCACTATAATGATATCGGTGTCTTCCGGTATACCTTCTGTCATCGGCAAAAAGCTGTCCCAATAGGAGGAAATAGATGTTCCACCTTTTCCTAAATTAATAACTTCTTCTGCACCTAAAATGTGTTTTAAATTGGCCGGATATGAATATAATATTTCCTCATTATTATTGATGCCCACACCCTCTGTAATACTATCTCCAATACATGCAATTTTGCAATCCGAAAAATCACGATTACTTAATGCAATTTTCCTTCTGTCAATAGCATTCAGATATAGTGTTCTGTTATAAGCACTCATCATAGAAATATCAATCGGTTTTTCTTTGTTCAGTTCTTCACTAATGGATTCCTTTGTCTCCATTTCAAGCATAATCTGAATCTCTTTTGTAAATGAAATAAGATAAGGATCATTTCCCTCTATGTAAAGAGTAAGTTGAACGTCACAGTGATTTAAATAATCATCTGTGTTAAATGCCGTTACAATTATGACACCATTGTCATATTCGGCTTTAAAATTGCTCTGACTGGTTCTGATTGCCGAAATGGTTACGCCTTGAGTCATATAAATAGGAATTTTCGCCGTCTTAACATCTTTAAGCATAATTACACTCTGTTTAACCGCTTCCAGTTCAAAAGTAGAAACCGACGTTTGTTCTTCATCTGTTAGTGAAGATGAGTCCGTTTCCTCTGCTGCTACAGTTATAAAGTTTTGAAATAACATGATAAAGATGATTCCCATTGTTAAAATCATCTTAAAAGTTTTATTACCCATTTCTTATACTGCCTTTATTTTTTATAATACTTTGCTATTTTTTCAACAGCTCTGATTACATCATCACAGTCTTTATCTGTCATTGCGTAATAAAGTGGCAGTGATATAATCTCTTCATACAAAGCCTCTGCCTTTGGGCACAAGCCTTTTTTATAGCCAAGCTTCTGATAATACGGGAAATAATATACCGGTATATAATGAACATTACAACATACATTTTCTGCTGCCAAAGCATCAAAAAACTGTCTTCTGTTAATAGTCAGTTTATCCGATTTAATTCTCAAAATATATAAATGTCTCGTCGTATCAGATTGTGGAATTTCTTCCTGTACCGTTATGGTATCCAGTTTTGAAAAAGCCTCATTATAGCGTTTAACAAGTTCTTTTCTGCGTTTCTTAAACTGTTCCAGCTTATCAAGCTGACTGATAATCAGCCCTGCCTGAATGTCTGTCATACGGTAATTATATCCTAAATCAATCTGTTCATAATACCATGGCCCATCTACTTCATTTTCAAGAAGTGATGCATCTCGTGTAATGCCATGTGAACGGAATAATAATAGCTTTTGATAATATTCCTCACTATTTGTCAGTACAGCTCCGCCTTCTCCACCTGTAACTGTTTTTACGGGATGGAAACTAAACGTAGTCATATCCGCAATCTGTCCAACCGGAACGCCATTATATTTTGTACCTACAGAATGTGCACCATCTTCAATCAGAACAAGATTATTTTTTTTACAGATATCCTTTAAACGGTCCAGTTCAACGGCCTGCCCAGTATAATCAACTGCTACAACTGCCTTAGTATTTTGTGTAATATGCTCTTCTACAGAAGCCGGATCAATATTATAGGTTTTTTCATTGATATCAGCAAACACCGGTTTTGCTCCACAATATAATGCACAGTTAGCACTTGCAGCAAATGTAATAGGTGTCGTAATGAGTTCATCGCCCTCTCCTAATCCTGCTGCCAAGGCGGCTATATGAAGAGCAGCTGTTCCGTTACTGCATACAACTGCATATTTAGCACCTGTGATACTGCAAAGTCTGTCCTCTAGTTCATTTATTTTGGGTCCGCATGTAAGATAATCGCTTTTTAATACATCCATAACAGCTGTATAATCTGCTTCATCTAAATATTGATGTCCATAAAATATTTTTTTATCCCGCACTGGGATTCCACCCTCAATTGCTGGTTTATCCATAATTTTGTCCTTTCTGACTAACGAAAAATCTTTGTCCAATATACAAAAGGACATGCCGGCGTAATTCCTTCATGTCCTGTCTATTCTTTATTTTTCAAGTTCGATTGTTTTTAACAATTCTTGTATTTCCTCTACTGTCAGCCATTCTGTATTGGTACCTGAACTGTAGGAAAATCCATCCGGAACTTTTTTACCATTCATGTTTGGTTTCTGCTTATCATTCCAAATCATCTGTGGATATACGATGAAATGTTTATCATATTCATAGGTTGTCAGTGAATCTTCTACTGTAACCATAATCTCATGAAGCTTCTCTCCCTCGCGGATACCAACTTCAGGCATCTTGCATCCCGGCATCATTGCCTGTGCAAGATCTGTAATCTTAAAGGATGGAATCTTGCTGATGAAGGTCTCACCACCTGTTGCTTCCTCTAATGCCTTAATTACCAGTTCAACACCCTGGGTAAGGCTAATCCAGAAACGAGTCATTCTATAATCGGTAATTGGAAGTTCGCTTCCACCTTTGTTAATGATATTCTGGAAGAATGGTATAACTGAGCCACGGCTTCCTGCTACATTACCGTATCTTACAATCGAAAAATTAATATCTTTATGGCCTGCATACGCATTCGCTGCAATAAAGAGTTTATCTGATACAAGCTTGGTTCCACCATAAAGGTTAACCGGATTAACGGCCTTATCTGTTGAAAGGGCAACCACTTTTTTAACATTGGAATCAAGTGCAGCATCAATAACGTTCTGTGCGCCATGAATATTGGTCTTAATTGCTTCATTTGGGTTGTATTCACATGCAGGTACCTGTTTGAGTGCTGCTGCGTGAATAACGTAATCTACACCTTCAAATGCTCTCATAAGTCTTTCTTTATCTCTTACATCTCCAATAAAGAAGCGAAGCTTATCTGCATATTCTTTCATCTCATTTTGCATGATGAATTGTTTGAATTCATCACGTGAATAGATAATGATTTTCTTTGGGTTATAATGTGTTAACACGTATTTTGTAAAGCATTTACCAAAGGAGCCTGTTCCTCCGGTAATCAGTATTGTTTTATTATTTAACATATATGCCTCCAAGCATTTATTACTCTAATCAAAAGCAAAGAAATTATAGCATATTGGGTTTATTTATGCAAATCACATATGTTTCAGTTTTGCATGAATGATACGGATTTGTTTTGGTGCGATTGTGAAAAGCAGTAAGTAAAGTTTGTTTTTACCGGTTAGGTATGGGTTGAATAGCATCTTAACAAAATTCCGTTTTAAATAGCCACATATCTTTTTATAGAAGCCATTGTCTTTTGTCATCATGGAAATCGGGATATGAAGGAGGTATTCAAGTCGTTGGTATAGGTTGAAACGCTTGCAAACCTTCTTTAACTCCGGATATGATTTATCCACAATTTTCGTTACTGCATCCGCATTGACAACAATGTCAGTAAAGACCTGCGGGAATTCTTCCTTTGATTTCTTACGGCTATTACTGCCTATACGGTAGAATACATGATAGTACTGCTCGGGAAGAATTACGATTTTTTTAATATCCTGTAACATATCTGTCAGTAGTGAAAAGTCTTCATTTAATTTGCCCACTGGGAAACTTCTGTTTTCAAACAGGCTCATATGCGTCAGTCTAGTGCAAAACGAGCAATCGCCTTTGTGCATCAAAAGTTCCTTCATCATTTGCTGTGAAGTGATGGTAATCTCATTATCGGGTGGAATACAGACATCCGGGAGTTGTTTTCCATTTTCATCTATTTCATCTCTTGATATCTGAGCCATTGGAAGTTGATAATCCATGGCAGCCTGTAAAAGTGTTTCATACATTTTTTCATCTATAAAATCATCACTGTCCACAAAACCAATAAAAGCTCCGTGAGCATTTTTAAGTCCTAAATTTCTTGCTGAAGATGAGCCGCCATTTTTTTTATGAAATACTTTAATTCTAGAATCTCTTTTTTCAAGTTCATCACATAGCTGTGATGTTCCATCTGTAGAGCCATCATCAATCAAGAGAATTTCCAAATGAGGATAGGTCTGGTTTATTACGGATGTAACGCATTTTTCCAGACAATCCATAATATTATAAATTGGAATAATAACACTGATTAAAATATTGACATCCTGCATAAATTTATACCTCCCTTCAGAATCCCATAAAATCTATTTGATTTTTTGATACATTTGTCGTGGTGAAATAACAGGAGCCTTTGAAAACGGACCACTCTTCGGTGGATTAATAGTCCCATTCGCAAAATCATAATAAAATCGCAAAAGTTCGTCTACCGCATGCTTCGCATTCCATTCATGTACTATTGTCTCATATGCATTTTTACCATACTCTGTTATTTTTTCTTTATGCTCAAATAAGGTCAAGACACATGAAAGGAAATCTTCAAAACTTCCTTCTTTATAAATCAAACCGTTCTGTTTATTCTTAATCAGATATGGTGCGCAGCCTACTTCGCTGTTAACTACCTCTGCGAGTCCACTGTTCATTCCTTCATTTACAACGGCTCCCCAGCCTTCCAGATAATTACTGGTAAACAAATGAATATGGCATTTTTCCATAATATCTCTGACCTTAGTCGGCTCTAAAAATCCATACATGGTAATGTTATTCGAAAGATGATTATCAGTAATTTCTTCCTGCAGCTTGTCTTTCATTTCTCCATCACCAATCATATGAATATGAAATTTTCTATTTTGTTTTTTTAATTCTTTTGCAAGACCTGTAACAAACTCGGGATGTTTTAATGGTATCAGTCGTCCTGCCCATACAATCTCCACGGTATCAAGAGCGGGCTTTTTTTCAAATAGAGAATCGCCTTCATATATGCGTGTCGGTGGGAAATAACCAAATCGATACATTTTATCAGGATATGCTCTGACTATATGAAAATCCGACGGAACATACGCCCCTGCACAAAGTAAAAAAACATTGCTTCCTCGATATCTGGTATGTTCCCTATATTTACGCAAAAGTCCTCTTGGGGAAATTGCTTTGTACTGTCCCTCTCTGTAGAGGCGTTCGCTGATTCGTATCGTAAGTTTATTGCTGTTTAGTCGCTTAATAATTAAATCTTCACGTTCCATCCAGCCCACCAACAAAATATCGCAATCATCAATCAATGTTTTTATATCTGTTTCTTTTTCCTGATACAAAAGTTTTACATAGGGAATTGCACCTATATCTACACCCCAGCCCATCTGAACACGTTCTTCTTCCATAGGCTCTGTCTGGATAAAAGTATAATCTGCTCCCAGCTTCTCATATAATGCATTCGAAAATGGGATTTGATGATGATTGATATAATTACTTATCATAGTAATCTTCATTTTATGCCTCCAGACCTTAACTGTGTTTATCAGCTCTTTATGAATTGCTGACAATTTGCCGATAAATTTCCATTAAGCGTTCAAAGTTTTTCTGTGGGTTATGAGTTTCCCGTGCTTTTTTATTTGCTTCAAGCGATAATTGTTCGCATAATTCATCAGTACTCCACAATTTAATAACTGCGTCTGCCAATTCACTGCTATTACCTTTTTCAAAGAGTATTCCGTCTTTTCCATCTTCTATCATCGAGGGAATACCACCGGTTTTTGATGCGATAACCGGAACTCCAAGTAGCATGGCTTCCGCAACGGAATTAGGTGAATTTTCAAGTGATGATGCACAGATTAATGTGTGACACAGCATATACTGTTCTTTCATTTCCTCTGCGGTTAACGTTCCTAAAAATTCTATTTTTGAATTTAGTTCCCATTCATTCATATAATCACGAAGATATTTTCCGTAACCACTTATTTTTATTTTATCTTTGATTGTTCTATTTTTTACGATACTGTTACCTGCCACCACGATTTCAGCATCCGGGTAACGAACCAGTATTTGAGGCAGTGCCTGTAAAAGATAATGAAAGCCCTTTAACGGATAGTCTGCCTGACTGAAAAAAACACGATGTTTTCGACAATACGCTAATTCCCACTTATCATCATAAAAAACCGGTCGCATTGTTTCATTCATAAAGTAATATTTTGCTTTTTTGTTAATATTTTCAACAGCTGATTTATCAAATTCTGTTCTTCCCGTAACATTACCGGCAAGACAAAGTGTTTCTTTTTCAAATTCACCACGTATGAAAAACTTCTTCTGCTGCATGGATATTCCGTCTTTTTTCAATATATCCCTAAAGGTATTCCGGTTTATGATTTTATCCGGTAAATCTGCCGTATAACTTTCCGCACATTTGCTGATAATTCCCTGTAGTCCAACAAGAAGCCTGTCTGGATTGTGAAAGGCTTTTGCACATGCTAATGCATGCGGAAATTCCGTGCCAAAAATATGAACCATATCCGGTTTAAACTGATCTAATATCTGTGCAAATCTTTTTTCAAGAAGTGCATCATATTTCTCTGGTGTCGCAAGATTTTCAGCAAATCCAAAACATTCAACCGACATTGCATTCTTAGAATGATTCGTAAATTCAAATGTCTCATGGAATGACGCGTCGTTGTCAGTATAAGGGAAACAAATGCCAAGTGTTACTTCATTATTACCATTTGATTCAATCATACGATTAAGCACACCCGTAAGCCAGCCTTCCCGTACACTATATTCTTTATGCAGTTTTTCGGCTATCGCCGGGAGCATAATGTTACAAATCCATAATATACGCATATTTAATGCCTTTCTAATCTACGTTATTTGTAGAAAAAGGATTTCAGTTTATTATAATATTTTGAAAGTGTCTTGGACTGTGCAATACGAGAACGTAATGGTGCCAGTGTCAGTAGCATAATCATCCGATACCGAAGTGCTTTTTTTCCAAGATATTTTTTTGTAATTTCTTTATGCTGGTAATTGGAATGTTTGCGGTTTTCCTTCGTTTCCGAATAGCCACCGCCTTCATAATAGCAGATAGTAATTGGTATATGTTCTGTTTTTGCCCGTTCTTCATATATGCAGTATAGAAAATGTTCATAATCTGCACGCACTGTATATTCCGGCTTGTATGCACGCTTTTCAAAAAGTCGTTTGTCATAGAAGCAAACCTGATGACAGGGCACATTTCGATAACATGCAAAATCATTAATTTCAGGAACCGATGTAATCATGCAATTTTGTATCAGATTGTATTGATCACCGTAAAAAATGTGTTTATCCTCAGGATTCATCTGATTATTTTCAATTGATTCATATACCTTCTGTAATACATCCGAATCTTTGAAAGAATCACCGCAATTTAGGAACTGAATATATTTTCCGGTTGCATATTCAAGGGCCTGATTCATGGCATCATATATTCCAGCATCTTTTTTATCTATAATCTGTACGGATTTATCTAAAAAGTAGTTCTCATTTTGCAGAGATAAAAGCGCACCGTCAGTAGACCCTCCATCTTTTAGGATGATTTCATAGTCCAAAAAGACCTGGGAAAAAATGCTGTCTAATGTTGTTTTCAAACGTTCCCCCGGATTTAGGGAAACAATAATAATACTAAAATATTTTTGTTGCATCTAACCATTCCTTTTCATAAAACAACCACGTCTTATATGGCAATACCCTAACTCCATCATTGGATGCCACACTTAGGAAATACAGGAAATAAAGAATTCCCGCAATAATCATAAGCCAAGTAAATATTTTCTTTTTCTTTACATCTTCTATTTTGCAGATTACTCCCGGAATCAACAAAATCTGTGCTGTAATCAGATAATATGTGAATCTTGTCAGCAGTGGAATGAATGAACCACATACATATAAAATAATTGCAATAATGTTTAAATTAAAATAAAGTCGATTTGCTTTTGAATCCTTAATCGCATTTTTATAAAATATAAGGCATAAAATCAATATTGCAACACATCTACCGATAATTGGCAAATTACCTCTAAGGCCTTCCGGATTATTTAAATATGGCGTATTGGCATAAGAAGGATATAGTTTCAAAGCCAGCTGCAGAATAAAGTCTTTTCCAATAAACACTGCGACACCTAAAATACTCATGCCCGCAATCTGCCATTTTTTAAATGTCCTGTTGGCAATAATATAAATAGGGATTACAACAAGTACTGATTTATGAAATAACGCGGCCAGTAAAATCAATAGAATAAATTTTCCATATTGTTTTCTTACTACGAAGCGTAATGAGTAAAGTGTAATTGCCAGTACAAAGTAATATCGCACGGTGTTAAATGACTGAAAATATATTCCAAAGGTCATAAACAGGAAAAAGGTCATTGCAAAGTTCTCACTCTGCTCATAAAAACTCTTTAAGAAAATAAATGATGTTGCAAAAGCAAAAACTGCAAACATAAGAAGGTAATCTTCTTTTCCTGATAAGGTATATAATATTTTAACGATAAAATTATACCCCGGTTCCGTTACGACATAACCGTTTTGAAAAATTTCGTGACATGTTACAACATAACTTCCATAATCATTTCCGACTTCAAGGCGCAAAGCCGCCAGTAAAAAAAGAATAGAAAAAATGGCAGCCAGATAAATTCTATTTAACAGCTGCTGTCTTGTAATTTCATTTGGAATTTTTACAGGTTGATTCTGAATCAGGCATGCCAGAAAAATAGTGGCTGCCGCTACTGCACAGTATAATATCATAGTGACCTCATTTCCATTCCATCATACCTTTTTTCATTATAGAATACGCTTGCCCAACAGAATTAATATTTTGTTCCTGTGTAAGCATAATTCCTTTATGTTTTAATAAAAAACGAAGTGCCAAAGGACGAGCCATAAAGCCGTAAAGACAACGATATAGTACACCTCTGTCAAAAAAGAATTTCTCAGTATATCCGTTAAACCATGTTGATGGTCTCTTCTCTTCTTTTCCAATTGTAATGGGAAGTGCATAAACCTTCATTCCATGGCTAATGCATTCTTTTATGAATAAGCTGTCTTCCCCATTGCTATATTTTGCACCTCCACCAAACAACAACGAAAATGTAATATTCTCTTTATGAAGTCTTTCCCTACGGATTGCAAAACTGTATGTCGGATATCTGCCACAGTTATACTGATGAACACGAAATTCCTGTTCTGTATGATAGGTGGCGCGGTCCTGTTCTACATCCATATTAAAAAGAAGCATATCTGCTTTGGGATGCTGCTCAAAAGCTTTCAATATTTTGTCTGCATATCCCTGTTCATATACAATATCTTCATCTGAAAATAAAATGATATCAGCTGTTGCACGTAATAATGCATTATTTCTGGAAAGACCTACTCCAATTTCAGCAAAACTATAGCATTTAATGGTATGTCCATTAAAATCATATTGTTCATATGTATTTGTATCACACTGGTTAATGATAATTGCATCTGTTTCAAGATGCATTTTTTCTGCCAGCATTTTTGTATTTTCATTTACTACTGAAACTAAGGTCTGAAGTGTCATGAATTCCTCCTGCCCAGATAATAGTTCTTCAAAAAGCGGTCATCTGCGTCCGTTAAAACTGCTCCTGCTATCTTACAATCCTGCTTTTGTAGCAAATTAATTATTTTAATTAAAATCTTGCCATTCGTCTGTCCATAAGGAATCATAAGAATAGCACCACCACTGTTTCGAACCTCTTCAAAGCCATTTTCTTTTAATAACATCTGTTTTTTAATTCCAGGGCATTTTTCAGCCAAAAGCGGAACACACGCATTCTCTATGGTCTCCGAAGTTGCTACATTCACAAGATAGTAGCCTCTCTCATCCCTACAAAGATAATTATAATTATCACACAGTTCCTGAATTCTTCTTTCCTCTTTTTTGTTAGTTATGGTTCCCAGGAAAGGAATGTTGAAACGTTTGGTAAAATCAGTCTCTACGTAAACAGCATCATCCAGTAAATACGTAATAAATAAAATAATCAGACTAAGCAGGCATGCAATTAATCCACCTAAAAAGGCCGCATTTTTAGTGCGTGTATTTTCATTAATAATCTGTGGTGTCCCACTGCTCCAGAGTGATATTTTTTTAAGCATATCCACTTCTGTTGCAAAATGTGTAAGACTTGCTACATATGCATTTGCAATATTCTGGGAAAGTGCCGGATCCGTTGTAGTAACATGAACCGTAAGAATACGATAATCACCAAGCATTTCTCCTGATACGGCTGCTAATATGTCTTCTTTTTTAACAGAATCTGACAGTTCTGTCATTGCATAATCAACAATAGGGTCATCCCGTAAAATGCTGTCCCATGTATATGCATTGTAATAATCTGTACTGTTTTCAAACTGCTCAAAATTAAAGGTAATATAATAATCATTACTTACTCTGTATTTTTCTTCACCATTTGTATAAGAAGTGACTACATTGTATAAGAGTGCTCCAATAATAGTACCTAATATAATGGCAAGCACGACAAGCCATATTTTTCTGACTAATAAAAGGAAAAGACGTTTTATATCAACGCCCTCCTGCATAAATTTCTCTTTCTCCATACGCACCCATACCTTTACTTGGAATCTTCACCGGCATCATTTTTCATAGCCGTAATCTGGGAGTTATCAACTCCTTCTGTACTTTCAGGCTTGAATATAATTTTCAAGGTTAAAAGCATAAGCTTAATATCAAGCCATACTGTGTAGTTCTGAATATATGATAAATCAAGCTTCAATTTGTCATATGGAGTTGTGTTATATTTTCCATATACCTGTGCATAGCCTGCAAGTCCGGCTTTTACCTTCATGCGGAATGCAAATTCCGGCATATATTCCATATACTGTTTAATGATTTCCGGACGCTCCGGGCGCGGACCGATAAAGGACATATCACCCTTTAAAATATTGAATAACTGAGGTAATTCATCAATTCTGACCGCACGAATGAACTTACCGACCGGTGTGATTCTGGAGTCATTTTTAGCCGCTAATCTTGCAACCCCATCCTTTTCTGCGTCTACCTTCATACTACGGAATTTTAATATGGAAAATTCTTTTCCGTGTACGGTACACCTTGTCTGTTTGTAAAGCACGGGGCCTTGGTCATAAACCTTGATAACAATCGCTGTAATAAGCATAATCGGGGAAGTAATAACCGTTAA
This sequence comes from uncultured Lachnospiraceae bacterium, assembly GCA_964487395.1. Lineage (GTDB taxonomy): Bacteria > Bacillota > Clostridia > Lachnospirales > Lachnospiraceae > RGIG8767. Next base: position 28,880 of record CAZAQH010000003.1, read on the forward strand.
GAGTACTGCAAATACAATATCTATCAAACGTTTCGCAAAACGCTGCTCAACCTTTAAAGAATATTCTCTTGTAAGCAAAATCGGTGTGTCGAATAAATGGAGCTGATCAGAACCTTTAATGATAACATCTGATATTTTGGGCATCATATAGATACGAATATCTCTGCTGTAGCAAAATTTCAAAAGAACATTTCTGACAGACGTAGGAATGTCCCAAATGACAACAGCGTCATATTCTTTGCTTATCGCTTCATTCTGAACGGTTTCCATTCCTTCTTCAATATGCATGCATTTTACTACACGATATTTGTCTTTTCTGCTTGAAAATTTATTCAGGATATCTTCAATTGGATGGTCGCCATATAACAGCAATAGCTTCCTCGGTGGAAAGAATACCCGATATAGACGATCACATAATATTGTCCAAATACCTGCAAAAATTATCTGGAATATAATCATCAAAATCATTGGTCTTGCATATACCAGACGGACTGCCATTAAGGAAAGCTGAAAATAGGAAATCATGCCTGTACAAAAAATAGCAAATATCTGCGAGAAAAACACATCTGCCGGCTTTAAATAACCTATTTTTAATCCGCCAAAGGTACTCGAAAAGAAAAAAAGTAACACAAGATAAATAAAGATCATTAACATATGACCTTTGAAGTATAATTTTACTGTCCAGATAATTCTCTGATGATATAACTCAATCCAGACATAAGCATACATCGCTGCAAGTATAAAATTTCCCATATAAGATAACAAAAGGATGATTGTTTTTTTCAGCGATTCCTTTTTACTCATGTATCTGCCCCCTGCGTTTATTCTTTTGAAAAAGTATTAAATCCTGCGAAATGTGGCACGGAATGCCCATCCAATAAAGGAATATATACTTACAGGTAATGATAATTTTTCTATTTTGCGGTATAAAAACCAAATTCGTTTGATTGCTTGTCCTTTATTCGAGGAAAGCGACTGCTGTGGTCTGCGGTAAACAGCCGTAATCTCCTGTAACCCATATGCAACAATTCCGCTTCTTAATATCTGCCACCAGGTAGCCGTATCTTCACTCGGTATATCCGGCATCTTTATCAGTTCCTTTGATACAATCTGCGTATCAAATAATACTGTCGTGGTAAAAATAACCGTTCTTGATAATGCCTGTTTATAAGTAATGGT
>CAZAQH010000003.1:30158-31540 GCA_964487395.1 uncultured Lachnospiraceae bacterium
AATGTCTGATTCCTCACCTGATTAACAGTCTGCTCAATATAATCTGCTGCATTATAAACCGGTACAATGATACTGATTGTCTCCATAAGATAACTCCATTAAAGTTCTTCTTTTACAAGATAAATCGGGCGTTTTTTAACTTCCAGGTATGTCTTTGACAGATACTGTCCTAAAATACCGAGACAGAATAACTGTACCCCACTGACAAGAGAAATAATACATACTAATGATGGCCATCCTCCAACCGGATCTGTCCATATAAAAGATCTTACAATAATTCCAATAATTAATATAAATGCAAGTACACAGAATATAACACCCATAACCGCTGCAATCGCAAGTGGTGCTGTACTAAAAGCAGTAATACCTTCTATTGAGTATATAAAAAGCTTCCAGAAAGACCATTTGGTCTCTCCGTGCATTCTCTCTACATTTTCAAATTCTACCCATTTCGTCTCAAAGCCGACCCAGCCAAAAATACCTTTACTGAATCGATTATATTCGCCCATGGATAAAATAGCATCTACTACTTTACGCGTCATAAGACGGTAATCCCTTGCTCCATCTACTATATCTGTCTTGCTTATTTTGTTCATAATGCGGTAAAACATTCTGGCAAAAAAAGAACGAATTTTGGGTTCTCCTTTGCGGGACACTCTTCTGGTTGCCACAGAGTCATACCCCTGCTCAATATAAGAAAACATCTCCGGTAAAAGTGATGGAGGATCCTGTAAATCAGCATCCATCATAACAACATATTCACCTTTTGCTTTTTGAAAGCCTGCATAAATAGCAGATTCCTTTCCAAAATTTCTGGAAAAGGACACCATTTTTATACGTTCATCTTTTTCTCTTAGTTTTTTAACTTCCAAAACAGTATTATCCTTAGAACCGTCATCTACATATATTATCTCTATATCCAGGCTTTTTTCCTGAAAAAAAGCATTATTTTTCATCAATTCTTCATAAAAATAATGCACATTTTCTTCTTCGTTATAACACGGTACGATTACACTTAACAGTGCCATCTTCATTCCTCCTGTGATTATTCCGTTAAATTTATTGTAATTCATAAATTAAATAATGATTGGTATCCCAAACTAGCTGGTAAGCCCCTGTCTTTTTAGGATATCCATTATATTTTCTGAGAACTATTATATCACATTCATACATAGCTGCCATAGAAGTAATATCATTTATACAGTTTTTTGGGTTCTTCATAGCTTCATACAAAGACAGCATTTCTTCACTGTATCCATCCATAATACCAAGGTCCATATTAGGTGTCCATAAATCTTTTCCATATAAAAGAATAAGGTCATCAGAATAAATTCGCATCAGTGGAGCTATTGTTTCATCTGCTAAAATCACAGCATCTTTTT
>CAZAQH010000003.1:31640-64993 GCA_964487395.1 uncultured Lachnospiraceae bacterium
CATAATGCCTACTGCAAATAAAACATAATATTTGTTTCTGTCTCTGTTGACGTTATAAATGATAACAAGACTTAAAATAAAGATGATAAAATAACTTCCCGCCATCTTATCTGCATTGAAAACGGAAGTCATATTAGAAATCACTAATTGCATTTCTTTACCTCCTTTATCGTTTTAATCAGGCAGCAAATTCCAAGAATAATGAGAATCATAAAAAGGAACAAAAAGCCCGTTGCAATTCCCGTCATAAACAAAGAAGTTACCAGACAAAATGCTAATATCAAAATCGTCATAATTCTTTTTAAATTTGTTGGCGGATTCTCACTGTTTTCAACCAGATACCAGTTTCGAACGATATAAAGCAAGTACGGAAGCATTACCAACGCGCAAATCACTTCTCCTGCATATCCATTCCATAATAATCTCTGAGATGAAGTACCAATAAAATAATCACCTGACAAAAGTAATAGTCCATAAGTGAATTCAAATGCAAAAATTCTTTTTCTGTTTTTTTGAAAAATGCTTCCCACTAAAAGTGCACTTGATAAAAAAGCAGCTGTAACTGTCTGTGCCGTAATCACAATATACAGAAGTGGTGCCGGTGCAAGATGCGTTACGGATGATAAAAAAGCATAGTATAAAGGTAATGTAACAATCTTTTTAGATGTAATATAACCGGATTCCAGAACTTGTCCTGTCAAAGGATGAATTTGAAACATGGTGCCGGAATCTACTGTCGTCTTCACTGTCTCTAACATAGCATCTGTGCGAATAACATTTTCTCCAAGGAATATACGGAGAAGAACGAGCAGAAATATTACAATCATCAATCCAAACAGTATCCATTCCTCTTTGCGCATCTTCTGTCTTGATTTCTTATTCTTATGAGCAGGTATAAATCGAAATCCAAGCAGTACAAGATAAAGAATGGTTATAACAATATACAGACCAATCAAAACCTTTCCAGCCATTGCAAATGTCTGATTCGTAAAAACACATACAGTAAATATCATTCCCTGCATGAAAAAAAGAAAAAAGAAACCAATCAAATATGTCTCAATTTGATTTGCTTCTTTCTGTTTTGTTATTTCTCGTACGGTATGGCCCGTTAAAAGCGGCATAATAAAAATCAAAAATACACCAATTGTTTCCATGCTAATCTCCGCATCATAGTTGATAGGTGTATATTTTATCATATTTATCCTTGAAAGTCCAACTTTGGTTCATCAAAGTCAAGGCGGACTTTATCAGCTAGATGAGCTATGTATTCGCTGTTAGTCGGACGGCTCTTACCGGTTTCGATACTGTAGCCAAATATCTCCTGAAAGATTTCGGGATTACCGCGTTCCCACGATACTTCTATTGCGTTACGAATGGCACGTTCTACTTTCTGATCCGTAGATCGAAATTTCTTGGATATTTCAGGATAAAGTAACTTTGTGAAGCTTGCTACAAGCTCCATATCATCTTTTGCCCGGATAATGGCTTCTCTCAAAAAATGATATCCCCTTAAATGAGCCGGTACGCCAAGTTCCAGCATCAATCGTGTTACATATCGTTCTAATGTGTTGTCCTGATAAAATTCCAGTGTCTGCATAATATTCTCCCCTATCTTTTTTTACACAAAACATCTATACATTTTGTGCGATTACTTACAGTGTATCATACGGATATTGCTGGGTAAAATGATTCTGCTCGCGGTTTTTCGCGTTTTTTCGCCAAAAATTCTCGAATTGTCTACAAATACTCTTCTTTTTTTATCTCTTTTAACTGCTCGGTAAACTTTTTAACTTCCTGTGCTCGGGATTTATCGCACACAAGAATGACATCATCGGTCTGTGCTACAATCAAATCTTTTACTCCCAGTGTAGCAATCAGTCGATTATCATTTCCATAAAAAATGCAGTCGGTAGAATCAATTGCAAGTGAGTAAGCAAGATTGATATTGCCATTTTCATCTTTAGTATAAATTTCTTCAAGAGCATCAAAGCTTCCTACATCGTTCCAGCCGAAATCACCTTCCAGCATTAGTACATCTTTTGCCCGCTCCATAATTCCATAATCTATGGATATCTTTTGGATTTCGGGATATATTTCTTCTATTACCTTTTGTTCGTCCTTTGTTCCCATTACATTGCCAATTTTTACAAGTTCCGAATAAATATCGGGAAGCAGTTGCTCAAAAAGGCCAAGTATAGTCGATGCTTTCCACACAAACATTCCGCTGTTCCAGGAATACTGACCAAGACTCAAATACTGTTTTGCATGTTCTATATCAGGTTTTTCAACAAATTCTTTTACAGGATAAACCGTCATATCTTCTTTTTTCTCACATCTGATATAGCCGTATCCGGTTGAAGGGAAGGTTGGTTTAATTCCAATTGTAACAAGCTTGTCTGTCTGAATTGCGGTATTAATTGCCTCTTTCATAACGCGGGTATATTCTGCTTCATTTTTTATAAAATGATCTGATGGTACAATACACATAATGCCGTCTTCATATTTTTTCACAATCTCCATCGCTGCATATCCAATACAGGCTGCCGTATTTCTTGCTGCAGGCTCTCCAAGGATATGATCATCTCTTAAAACACCTTTGGTCTGCTGTATAGTTGCATCCTGATACATTTTATTGGTTACAACAAAAATATCTTCTGCATTGGCGATAGAAAGCAGTCTGTCTACCGTATCCATAACCATAGTATTTTTTCCTGATAAATTGAGAAATTGTTTAGGTTTTTCCTGACGGCTTAAAGGCCAGAATCTGGTACCGCCTCCGCCTGCCATAATGACACCGTATGTTTTCATTGTTTATTTCCTTTCCATTATGGTTTAGAGTCTTGCCTGTTCTACATTTTCTTTGAACCAGTCATATGCAAGTGATACACCTTCATCCAGTTCCACTTTATGTGTCCATCCCAAACCATGAAGTTTATCAACATTGGTTAATTTTCTTGGTGTACCATCCGGCATATCTTTATTCCAGATAATATCTCCTGTAAAACCAACACATTTCTGAACAGTCTCTGCCAGTTGTTTAATGGTAACTTCTTTTCCCGTTCCAATATTTACGTGCTGTACACCACTGTAATGCTCTAATAAGAATACACAGGCATCTGCCATATCATCCGAATATAAAAACTCACGAAGTGGTGAACCTGTTCCCCATAATTCTACGGATGCTTTTCCCTGTACTTTGGCATCATGGAACTTACGTATCATTGCCGGCATAACATGGGAATTCTGTAAATCGTAATTATCATAAGGTCCATAAAGATTAGTCGGCATACAGCTTATAAAGTCATCTCCGTATTGCATTTTATAGAATTTGCACATTTCAAGTCCTGAAATCTTAGCTATTGCATATGCTTCATTTGTTTCCTCTAACGGTCCTGTTAAAAGTGCATCTTCCGGTATTGGCTGTGGTGCCATTTTAGGATAAATACAGGTACTGCCAAGGAAAAGTAATTTTTTCACTTTATAATCATGACAGCATTTTATGACGTTACACTGTATTTGCATATTCTCATAAGCAAATTCTGCAGGTGTTGTCTGATTCGCATTAATTCCACCTACTTTTGCAGCAGCAAGTACAACTACCTCCGGTCTTTCTTTTTCGAAAAATCCTTTTACATCAGCCTGATTAGTTAAATCCAGTTCTTTGTGTGTTCTGCCGATAATATTCGTATATCCCTGTCTGTTAAGTGAACGGACAATAGCACTGCCAACCAGTCCTCTATGTCCTGCTACATAAATCTTGTCATTTTTTTCAATTGTACTCATTGTATTATTTCTCCTTTTTTGTTCTGAAACCCTCTTTTATTGTTGCTCCCCGCAATTCGATATTCTGAATAACCGGAGAAGATGGGAATTTATTATAGCCAATCTGTCCCTGGGTAACCGGAACATAGATTATGATTCCGTCAATCTCATATGTTGTTGCTTCGCCGTCGATATAATCTTCCTGAGTAATGTAATATGGCTGTGAATATGATGTAATAATGCTATTACCAATAACTTTTACGTTGAATAAAAGAAATAATAGTAATACAAATCCTGATAATCTAAAAATCCATTTTTTCATTTTATCATTTGATAACACATCTGATTGCACCCAATTGTAAAGATATCCAAATGTGATCATTGGCAATAATGTAATATATGCATAACCATATCGAATTAATGGTGCCTGTAAGAACCAAAACAAAGCAGAAATTGACATTACTGCAAAGACAAGAATAAAATTCATTTCCATCTTTTGTTTTCCGTTTCTTATCAATTTAACTATAATATACATAAGTCCAAATAACAATGCAGCTGCCGACAGAAATACCCACATTTTTTCTATTGTCTTAAGCTGTCTGAACCATACTCCTATCCAATCCATAAATGGTGTATCCCACTTAGCAGCGTCATTTAAGCCTTTTCCATATGCCGCTATCTCATGGGCATCATACTGTGCCTGTCCTTTTGGAATCTTCCAATCCGGATTAAATAAATCAGGGAAGGTTGACGGATAAATCAGCCAGCCCGATATAACGTAATTACGAATCATAAATGGAGCAATTACCACTATTCCGGTTACCAGACAGGTTATTATCTGTTTGATATCTTTCTTTTTTATCAGCATTACTGCCGGTTTAATAACAAGTAATAATAGAAATCCTATTGAAAATTTAATTGATAATGCATATACCAGCAAGATACAGCAAAGTGCATATGGCTCTACTTTTGTCTTCTGTTCTTTTTCATACTTTTCATCAAGCGTTGTCCACAGAATCAACACATCGAGTATTAATAACTGTGCATAATAGTCAGATGCCGGTGACACCATTTCTCCAAAAATAGAAGCTAAATAGTAAACAAGTGCGATTCTGCAAAAATCAGATACTTTTATTCGTTTCTCGGTAACGATTTTATATAAATCTAAGGTTAGGCATGCTGAGAGAAATGCTAAAAAACCTGCTGTTGTATGCATGGATTGACCAAATATCCATTTCATACTATAAAGTGCATTTAAGGCAAAGGATGCACTGTTGTAAGCAAAACGGATATGCAGATTACCAAGTCCTGGAACTACACCATATTCTTCTATCCATCTGATACTTTGTGCATGATAAAGACCTGTATCAAAATGCATATAGCCTCTTGATGTTCCAAAAAGGAATAAAGTGGCTAATAATCCATATACAATCCATAAGCCTTTCTTTTGTCTTATCTCTGTAAACCATTCTGCAAAAAAAGCACCAATTTCTTTTTTCCACACGAAGGTTATCACGATGCAAATCAGGCATAACAATGGATTGGCATACATAGAAACACCTGCAAAAAGACTGTAAATTTGCGCATAAACCGTAAGCGTTGCAAGCCCAGCCAGGCAATAGGATATTCTATATGAAATTTTATATGGGAAAAAACGGGTAAAAAGGCTCAATACAGCATACCCCGTTAAAAACGAGGTAATGCCAATATAGAGCCAGTTCAAAAATACCATTATCATATGCTATTTATTTCCTATTCTTGTACTCTTCACATCCATAGCCACAGATTTGTTTCATATCAGAATCCATCATCATTGCAACAAGGCCTTTGAAATCAATTCTTCTTTTCCATCCTAATGTAGTTTCTGCTTTTGTGCAGTCACCCCATAAAAATTCTACTTCTGCAGGACGGTAAAACTCAGGATTAATATCAACTAATAATTTACCGGTTGCTTCATCATATCCTTTTTCATTAATTCCGGTACCTTCCCAACGAACTTTAATGCCAAGTTCCGCAAAAGCTGTTTCTACGAATTCACGTACTGTATGTGTTTCATTCGTTGCAAGTACGAAGTCATCCGGCTTTTCCTGTTGAAGCATAAGCCACATTCCCTGTACATAGTCTCCTGCAAATCCCCAGTCACGTTTTGCATTCATATTACCGAGGGAAAGTTTTTCCTGTTTGCCTGCTACAATGTTGGCAATTGCAAGTGTGATTTTTCTGGTAACAAAGTTCTCTCCACGTCTTGGTGATTCATGGTTAAACAAGATACCATTACATGCAAACATGTTATAAGATTCTCTATAATTAACTGTAATCCAGTAAGAATACAGTTTGGCTACACCATAAGGGCTCTTTGGATAAAATGGGGTTGTCTCACTTTGTGGAGCTGTTTCTGCAAGTCCGCCAAAAAGTTCGGATGTTGATGCCTGATAGAAACGGCATGGGCCACCAACAAGGCGAATAGCTTCCAGCAATTTCAAGGTGGAATTACCGGTTGCTTCTGCAGTATACTCCGGCACCTCGAAGGATATTCCAACGTGCGACTGTGCTGCAAGGTTATATACTTCTGTCGGTTTAATCTCTGAAACAAGTCGAATCATATTGCTTGAATCAGTTGTATCTGCATAATGTATAAAAAATTTGACATTATTATAAGGCGAAGCAAGTATATGATCGATACGGTCTGTCGCCTGAATACTATGACGGCGTACCAGTCCATGAACTTCATATCCCTTCTCCAACAAAAATTCTGCCAAGTAGGATCCATCTTGTCCAGTAATACCTGTTATTAATGCTACGTTTTTCATATTTTTTCCTCTTTTCAATCTTCTAGTCTTTACGCCAACACAATTATTTTCCGCGTTAGGGACACTTTCGCTTTATTAATTTATAAATAATAAGATATTGCTCGTCCAGATTCAAAGTATACACTTTTCAATGCGTTGTTACAACAAATAATATTGCGGTAAAATAGTAAAATCTTGCTATTTAATTTTATATGTGGTTTACTTGTTGTAAAGGGATTTGTAGGTAGGTCTCGAGGGTTGTACGAGCACGTCAGTACTTAGACTGTGTTTTTTGCAGTCTTATGTACTGTTACGTGTGAGTTCAAGCGAAAGCGTACCCGAGAGGCCTACTTACAAATCCCGTGAGGAAGGGAAGATTATGAATAATGTAAATTCAAATAGGATTCTGCCGACATCGTCGGCTTATGCAAGAGAACATTTTTTGTATGTGCAGGAGATAGGAACTTTAACAAGTCAATCTCCACATATTAGTACACGAAATAATATATATTCATTTCTGTTTTTAGTTGTTACAAAGGGCAGTGGAAGTTTTTCGTATAAAGGAAATACTTTTTCAATTCATACTGGCGATTGTATATTTATTGACTGCCATGAACCTTATTCGCATGAAAGCAGTGGTGATGATCCCTGGACGCTTACCTGGGTACATTTCTATGGAGAGCAGCTGTCCGATTTATATAAACGTTATCTTGCTATGGGATATTCGTATTTGTTTCATCCCGACTCTCTTACTGAAATCCTATCCACTTTATCGAATTTATATCACGAACAGGAACATAAAAGTTCTATGACGGAAATCATGTCACATAAATACCTGACGGATATTATTACGTTGTCTTTTATAGAAAACAAACACGAAGAGACCGAATCTGTTTCCATCGGTGAAAAATTACAAAAAATTCGGGAATATATGATGGTACAATATCCCGAGAAAATAACTCTTGATACATTAGCATCTGCATTTTTTATTAGTAAATTTCATCTTTCCAGGGAATACAAGCGATATTTCGGCGTTACACTGATGAATGATTTGACTTCCATTCGTATTTCGCACGCCAAATCTTTACTTCGATTTACAGACAAGAGTATAGAACAGATTGCAGAAGAATGTGGATTTTTAGACAGCACTTATTTTATTAAAGTATTTAAGTCAGCGGAAAACATGACTCCCTATTCTTACAAAACAAAATGGTAACAGTCATACGGCTGTTACCATTTTATTATTTCAGTTCATATAAATCACAATATTGTAGTTCTCTTATTTTTTCGTATTGATTCAAATTATCATTCTGATCTATCAGTTGCTCTAATGTCGCTTCCGTCAGATCATCTCTTACAGCATATACATACATTTTTTCTGCATGCTGCAATTCTGCGTCGTCAATGTCCGTATGACTCAAATTAGTAAAGTAAATCTTTTCATACTGCATCAATTCTTCTGAGTCATCCCAAATCATCCACTGATTAACATCATGATAAAGATAAGCTACTGTTGCCGTACTATTCTGTGCTGCCCATGCGTTATTTTCTTTATCTTTCTCATATAGGAACAAAACCTTGTTATTCGCTAAACCTATTATTTGTAGGGCAAAAGTTGCCAGAACAATAACTTCAAAAGCAATCATTCTGATTTTTAATGATCCTTCCTTTCCAATATTGGTAAGAAAATATAACAGTGAAACGAAAATCCATAAAATCACCAGACCATATATAGGCATTTCATAACGTATCGCTTCTTCTGCATTTAGTAATGCCGTTTTGGCTACTACAAGAAAATAACCGATAATTGTCATAAAAACAAGTAAATAAATACGCTTTTTAGGTGATTGTTTCCAATCTGAATTTTTTATTTTATTTTTCTTTTTAATATATCTGTCAGTCAAGTATAAAACAAACACAATCAGTAATAACACATAGAAAAAATTACTAAATACATATTCATTTATTAAATTAAAAAAGAAAGAAAGGCGAAGTCTTATATTGCCCATATCGAAAAATGCCTGTGTTGCTTCAGTTCCGCGATACCCTCTAAACATATGGGAAAGACAGGATGGGAACGTCATTACCGCTAAAAGAAGTCCCACTACAATAGATGCCGCATAACACGTGGCATGCTTTCTAGTCTTTTTAATAAATACCATAGAAAAGAATGTTACTATTCCTACGAAGAAAAGAAAAACCGCAAAATAATAATGCGTCAAAAATCCAAGATATGTTGTGATGATAACCGGAATATAAAATCCCAATAACGTCTTTTTATCCTGTATGATTGCCTTACAATGAATATACATAAATAAAAGGCAGAAGAAGGTGAGCATCATATACATACGTATGAAAGTAATGCCACTTAAAACAGCCGGTGAAAATCCATACAAAAGACATACTGCTGCAACTGCTTTTTCATTTTTATTCGTTAATAATGAAATTATCTTTGCTAAAAGTAAAAAAGATAATACAAAAAACACTAAATTTATAGATAAACCCTGCCATTTGGAAAACACTCCCGGTGTCAGGGAACATACCGTATGCAGAACAAAATAGTAAAAAGGTGGATGTACATCATATGACTGCATAAGTGATACCATCTTGTACGAAAATCCAGCATCCGGCATTACCATAAATTCGCTTTTTATCTCATCTGTGCTCTTCCATTCACCATCCGAAGGAACCAGTCCATATGTTACATTAGAAGAATAATAGGAATAATACTCATCATAATGAAAACCCTGTTTTTGAGTACAAAAATAAAATGCAGTAATTACCTGCAACAGTAAAATAATGGCCATGATACCTATAAATTTATACTTTGAAAAAAACAGATTGTTTTTCATTCTGTTCTCCCTTATAAACTGTTCTTCTAATTACATATTTTTTAAATATAACTCAATTGCGTCATGCCAGTCTGCAAATGTGTGTCCATTAGTCATTTTGAACATATAATTTTCTAATATTGAGTGTGCAGGTCTTGCTGCCGGTGCACCATATTCTTCTGTCGAAATAGCCTGTACTTTTGTATTTTTACCTGTAAGTCTAAAAATTTCCTGTGCAAATTCAGCCCAATTACAGCTGCCTTCACAGGTCGCATGGAACAAGCCATAATTCTCTGTAAAGAGAAGAGAATCTATTGCCTTAACAAGTTCAAGAGCACTTGTTGGTGTACCAAACTGGTCACCTACAACTTTAACCATGTCATGTTCTTCCGATAATTTCAACATTGTCTTAGCAAAATTTTTACCATCTCCATATAACCATGCTGTTCTGAGTATAAAGTAACGGTCAGCAAACTGGTGAACCATTTTTTCAGCCTGTTCTTTTGTCCTTCCATAAACGCTTTCCGGACAAGTCATATCTGATTCATAATAAGGGGTTGTCTTCAAACCATTAAACACATAGTCCGTAGAAATATGCACCATTTTAGCGCCTGTTTCTTTTGCCGCAATACTTAAATTGCGTGGACCAAGTACATTAACTTTAAAGGCTAAATCTTGATTAGTCTCGCAAGCATCAACAGCGGTATATGCCGCACAGTTTAAAATTGCATATGGCTTTACCTCTCTTGTCAGATTCATAACTGCATCTATATTGGTGATATCTAATTCTTCTACATCCGTATTGACAAATTCTATGTCTTTACTGTCTTTGTAAAATTTATTAATTTCGCGACCTAATTGTCCATTACATCCTGTAACAATAATCTTTTTCATGGATTGCCTCCGTGTTTTCATTTGATTTTAATTGTATCATTAACCCTTTCAGTTGAAAAGGATTTCTTAAAGTTTCTTAAATTCGTTATTTTTAACGATGACTAAATGGTACCTATATGCTATAATTCTCGTTGGGTCTAGCAAAATGTTAGAAATTTACATTTTTTAAATGAAAGAGAGGATTATTAATGAAACGAGCAAGTATACTGGCAATCCTTGCACTGTCTGCATCTCTTCTCCTTTTTGGTTGTGGAAAAAAAGACGATGATAGTGTAATCGAACCAGAAACAGAAATTGAAGCTACAGAGGAAGCTAGTTCAGACGTAGCTGCCGAAGTTGTAGATGATGAAGTACCACCGGAAGCCGGCATGGTAAGAAGTAAACTTACAAATGAATGGGTTTCTGCAGATGTTGGCGAATTACGTCCCATTGCAGTTATGATTCCAGATGATAAATCAACACTTCCACAGTACAATATTTCCAATGCTGATATTTTGTATGAATGTATGGTTGAAGGTGAACTCACACGATTAATGGGAATTTTTGGTGACTGGACAGGTTTAGAGCGTGTAGGTAATATCAGAAGTTGTCGTGATTATTATGTTTATTGGGCATTTGAATGGGATGCAATTTACTGTCATGCAGGTGGACCATTCTACATAGATGAAGTCATCGGACGTAAGGATACAAATAACATCAACGCATTAACAGCTCCAAAAGGTGTATTCTACCGTACAACGGATCGTTCCGCACCTCAGAATCTTTATTTAGATGGTGCTGATATCATGAAAGAAGCAAATCGTTTAGGTTATGAATTAACACCACGTGATAATTATTCTGATGAAGTTCATTATCAGTTTGCAAGTAAGTCTAATCAAAATACTTTAGAAACTTACGGTTCTGATGCTGTAAGTGCTTCAAAGGTTGATTTAAAGGATGCTTATCCAATCACTCAGACTTGGTTTGAATATAATGAAGATGACGGATTATATTACCGTTTCCAGAAGCCAAGTGGTGGCGCACATATGGATGCTGCAACCGATACACAGCTTGCATTCAAGAATTTATTAGTGCAGTTCACTTACCACGAAAAACGTGATGCAAATGGTTATCTTGCATTCCAGTGTAACGACACAACAAGAGATGGATGGTATTTCACAAACGGCAAGGGTATTCACGTAAACTGGAAGAAGACTTCAGATTATGGTGCTACCAAATACTATGATGACAACGGTGATGAAATCGTTCTCAACACAGGTAAAACAATGGTATGTATCGTAGAAGACGGCGACACTTTCACATACGAAAAATAACATCAATAAATTGCAAGCTCTGAGGGATTCTCTCTCGGAGCTTTTTTATTGGCGTTCCGATTTCATTTTTTGAGGGGGTTGCATTTGCTTATGTCCTTCGGGGGCGCTTTCGCTTAAACTCTCACGTAGCAGTACATAAGGTGGCACAAAACGCCACCTAAGTACTGTTGCGTACGAACTAAAGCGAAAGCGTCCCCGAGTACCTAATGCCTGGTCAATTTTCGTCAATACCAAAAAACCCGAGATTCCAAAGGAATCTCGGGTTCACATATATTTTTTATTTGTTGCCAAGGTTAAGGCGGTTTAATGCTGAGAAGATGGCACGAACGGAAGCACGTGTGATATTGGAGCTTACGCCAACTCCGTAGGTTACATTACCTGTATTCACGTCGAGGAGGTGAATGTAGGCAGCTGCCTGAGAGTTAGAACCACTCTGTAAAGCATGCTCAGAATAATCGAGAATCTTAATGTCTATTCCAAGTTGTTCCTGAATACCACGTTTTACTGCATCGATAGGACCGTTACCAACTCCTTCGAAGTTCTTTTCAATACCATGGTCTGTGTAGGTTACATATACCTTGGTATCAAAGTTGCTCTCAACTTCATCACTTAAATCATCCATCTTAAGTTTCTTGAAGTGAAGTGGCTCTTTACGGTCAAGATATTCCAGTTTAAATTGATTCATAATTTCATCTGGTGATACTTCACCCTGTTTTTCAGAAATCTTCTGAATAACAGTTGCAAATTCTTTATGCATAGCTTTTGGCAGTTTGAAGCCAAAATAGATATCCATAATAAATGCTACGCCACCTTTTCCAGACTGAGAATTGATACGAACAATTGGCTCATATTCTCTTCCAATGTCAGATGGATCAATTGGCAGATATGGTACCTGCCAGTAATCACCGCCACGTTCTTTCATTGCTTTGACACCTTTATTGATTGCATCCTGATGTGAACCAGAAAATGCAGTAAATACAAGTTTACCAGCATATGGGTGTCTTGGATGAATCGGAATCTTGCAGCATCTTTCATATATTTCAATAATTTCATTAATATGTTCAATATTAAGTTCCGGATTAATACCCTGAGAAAACATGTTATAAGCAACATTCAATACATCAACATTACCTGTTCTCTCACCGTTACCAAACAAGGTTCCCTCTACACGTTCTGCTCCTGCAAGAAGTGAAAGTTCTGTACTTGCTACCCCTGTTCCTCTGTCATTATGAGGATGAACGCTTAACAAAATACTCTCTCTGTCTTCAAAATGGTTGTTCATCCATTCAATTTGGTCTGCATACACATTAGGTGTAGTCATCTCAACAGTAGATGGCAGATTAATAATCACTTTATTATCTTTTGTAGCCCCCCAAGCTTTTTGAACTGCTGTACAAATTTCAAGAGCAAAATCCATTTCCGTACCGGTAAAGCTTTCAGGAGAATATTCTAAAATAATTTCTCCCGGGAAGTTCTTGGCACGTTCTTTTACCATTTCTGTTCCTTTTACAGCGATATCAATAATCTCCTGTCTACCCATGTTAAAAACAACATCTCTCTGTAAGGTTGATGTAGAATTATAGATATGTACAATTACTTTTTTAATACCTTGGATAGCTTCAAAAGTTTTATCAATTAATTCCTCACGACATTGTGTTAAAACCTGAACACGAACATCGTCAGGTATCAGTTTACGATCTACTAATTGACGAAGGAAATCATATTCAATCTGGCTTGCTGCCGGGAAACCAATTTCAATATCACGAAATCCCAATTGAATTAGGTATTGAAACATCTCAATTTTTTCTTCAACCTGCATAGGATCTATTAGCGCCTGGTTACCATCCCTTAGGTCAACACTACACCACATTGGCGCTTTCTCAATTTCTTTATTCGGCCACTGTCTATCTGGATAATCCAGCACTGGATTTTTTTTGTAACGTGCATAATTCAGCATGTTCCTTCCTCCTTCTATCATTTTTAAGCATTTATGCCGCTTAATGGCAAATTTGTATTGCGTTACAGCAAAAAATGCCCGCCTATACAGGCGGGCAAAAAATCATATCTTATTCTCCGAGACCACTCTCAATAGCTGCTACCAAAGACTTTATCGCTTCTTGTTCATCTTCACCATCACATACTATTTCAATCTCATCACCGCATTTAACGCAGGCTCCTAAGACACTCAGGACACTTTTTGCATTCGCTGTACTATCACGAAATGAAAATGTTATTAAAGATTTAAACTGCATTGCTTCCTTACATAGGATTCCTGCAGGTCTTAGATGTAGTCCTGTTGGGTTCTTAATTATTACCTTCTGGCATACCATACCTTCTTACCTCCGCTTCAAACTATACTAATAACCCCAATAAACATCATACCATTTTTTGACTCTTATAACAAGTGGTTAATCCAAATCATCAAGTGTATTCTGCGTATATTTAGGATTAAAGCATTGTATTCTGAATTAAATCTGCCAGCTTTCTGGCTTCTTCTTCAATCATTTTCTGATCTTTTCCTTCAATCATAACTCTTACCTTTGGTTCTGTTCCCGAAGGTCTGATTAAAACTCTTCCTTCTCCAGCAAACTTCTTATCCAATTCTTCAATTGCTCCTGCAATTTCAGGATAATCCATATAGTTTTCTTTTTTATGATTCGGAACTTTTGCATTTATTAATGCTTGTGGCATTACCTGCATGATTTTACTAAGTTCTGATAAAGGTTTGCCTGTATCAACTAATACTTGCAGTAAATGTAATGCACTCAAAAGTCCATCTCCTGTTGTATTTTCATCTAAGAAGATAACGTGACCAGATTGTTCACCTCCAAGGCTTGCTCCAATCTCTCTCATGCGTTCCAGCACGTAACGATCACCAACTTTTGTCTGCTCTGTGTGTATCTTATTTTCTTTTGCCATAATAGTAAATCCAAGGTTGCTCATT
Source organism: uncultured Lachnospiraceae bacterium (assembly GCA_964487395.1). Classification (GTDB taxonomy): domain Bacteria; phylum Bacillota; class Clostridia; order Lachnospirales; family Lachnospiraceae; genus RGIG8767. The sequence goes on from CAZAQH010000003.1 coordinate 46,174, forward strand.
ACAGTTACTACTATAGTATCCTTCTTTAATTTACCTTGATTCTTCATATGGTTGCCAACAATTGCCATAATCTGGTCACCATCAATAATATGACCGAATTCATCAACTGCAAGCAATCTGTCCGCATCACCATCAAATGCCAAACCAATATCTGCTTTTTCATATACAACTCTGGCCTGTAATTCTTCCATATGTGTCGAACCGCAATTAGCATTGATATTAGTTCCATCCGGGTTATTATGAATAGCAATCACATCTGCACCAAGGTCTTTTATAGCTTCAATAGATGTATAATAAGATGCTCCCTCAGCACAGTCTATGACTACTTTTTTTCCTGATAAATCAACAGGTACTGATTGTACTGCATGATTAATATATTCTTCTCTTGCATCTGTACGATATTTGATTTTACCAATCTGAGAACCTGTTGGGAATGGTACGTCCTGCATATCGTTTTTAATCAGATTTTCGATTTCATCTTCCATTTCATCCGGTAACTTGTATCCATTACCATCAAAAAACTTAATTCCATTAAATTCAACAGGATTATGAGATGCTGAAATTACAACGCCTGCATCTACTTTATATTTGCGTGTCAAATATGCGACGGCCGGTGTTGGAATTACGCCTACATAAACAGCATTAGCTCCTACACTGCAAACTCCTGCCATCAAGGCATTTGCTAACATATCTCCAGAAATACGCGTATCACAACCAACCATAATCGTCGGTTTATGTTCATTTTCCTTTGTCAGGACATAGGCTCCCGCCTGCCCAAGCTGCATAGCAAGAGTTGGCGTTAATTCTTCATTAGCCACTCCTCTTACACCATCTGTTCCAAATAATCTAGCCACTTATTAGTCCTCCTGTATGGCACTGTATTTACTCATCTTTCTCCAATACAATATGCGCTTCTAATTCTTCATCTGTGATAACATTTTCAGGCAAATCAAAGGTCACTATTCCGGTATAATTACCAGATTCCCATGTATCAATTTCCTCGGCATCCATAATTGCCTGCATATCTATTGTACCATTTAGCTCTTCTTGTTTAATGGCGTCAACAACATCCTTTAATCCCTTAACAGTGAACGTAACGGGGTCATCCATTCCTTTTATTGATGCTTTAAATCCCTCGGGAATATTAATAATTCTGATTTTCTTGCTGCTAACTTCTAATTCCCTTATATCCTGTTTATCAATATATGCAATTACCGTAGCTTTTCCGCCAAAGGAACTATCCGCCAGTATTGTACCATCCGGCAAATACTCTTTCACGTCCACTAAAACTTCAACGTTAGAATCAAAACCAGTCACGTTAATTGCATCCGGAATAGTAATCCTGCTGATTGATTTCATTAGATTTGGTTTGCCTGCAATTGTTACTGTCTGTGGTGTGGAAGAGATTTCGCCTGTCACCATATATCCATCAGCAGGTGTGCCAACAACATCATATTCGAGTGCAACCTCTTTGGTCTGTAAAATCGATGCTGTTGTCGATACCTCTGTAACACTCTTAGTCAGCTTGGTATCATCAATATCATTGCCTTCCGCATCATATAAATGAATCGGCAGGGAAATGTTAACATCACTTGTTGCACCATCAACATTAATCTCAACGGCTGCAAAGTCAATTTGTGAAACAACAGATTCCGGTCCCGACACAATGACTGCATTCTGCACTGTCGCAGTACCACCAAGAATATAACCATCTGCTGGAAGGTTCTGAACCTGTACTGTAATAGGTATCTGAGTCTTTTTGATGTTTTCCACATTAACCTTGACATATTCCTTGTCTGCTTTAATGCTTTCTATCTTTTCATCTGTCTTTGTGGTTGTTAAATCTATGGGAACTAAATTATCTTCTGTCATTTTAGTCAAGTCTGCCGTAGCAACAATATTTTTCTCACTAAAAGCAGAAAAAACTGATCGGCTCGCCCTAACCGTTACTCGAATCTCATCCGTATCATCCAATATCTCTACATATTTACCATCATTTGTCATGGATTTCATATTGAGTAGTTGAACTGTTACGTTGTAACTATCCGGTGTCACCGGATCATTAATATTGATTGAGATTAGCCACAGACAAACAGAAAATAAAATAGCCAGTATTTTTAATCCCAGATTATGAGTCAGATTTTTTTTCATTCTTTACTCTTCCTTTCCATAATCTAATTTTCTTGTCATCTGTTGCCTTATTCTGAATCTTTTCGAGTTGTACTTCAAGTTCTTCACCCGTAAGACCTCTGAATAATTCACCTTTATATGCTACGCTAATATTTCCTGTCTCTTCTGAAACAATAACAGTCAATGAATCGGTCGCTTCTGAAATTCCTACACCTGCACGATGTCTGGTTCCCAAATCCTTACTTAATTCCATATTATCGGATAGTGGTAAATAACACGTTGCAGATATGACACGATCCCCATGTACAACAACAGCACCATCATGCAATGGTGTATTGTGTTCAAATATATTGATTAACAACTGACTCGTAATAATTCCATCCACTTCAATTCCTGTCCTTGTGTATTCTGACAGTGAATCATTCTGCTGGACTACAATCAATGCACCGGTTCTTACTTTTGCCATTTCCACACAGGCCTTTGTAATCTCACGTATCGTTTTATCTGAAAAAAGACCGGAATCAACACGATTTGTGTCTAAGGTGAAAAGATTTGATAAAATATTTTTCTTTCCAAGAGTTTCCAAGGCTTTACGCAGCTCTGGCTGTAATACGACGATAACAGCTGTAATCGCAAGAGAAAAGACATTTTTGGTAATCCAAATAATGGTGTTCATCTCCATAACGGCTGCAATTAAAATGAAAACCATTATGATGAAAACACCTTTTAATAATGACCATGCTTTCGTATTTCTAATCCATACCATAATCTGATAAACCAGAAATGATATAATTAAAATCTCTAAAATGTCTGTTATTTGAATTGTTGGGATATGCAGATTGGCTAAATACTTTTCTGCAAAAAGTCTAATTTGTTCCATGCTTTTTCCCTATTCTGAGCATATTTTTAATGAAGAAGCAATTAAAACTCTCTAGATATTATGTTCACCCTGAGAAGTTCTTTTTACGCCATTTGCTGTTTTAACAGTTGATGCAGTTTTAGGTGCTGCTGTCTCCACTCTCTTTGTGTTGATTTTTTTAACTTTTTTATTAGGTGTGCTGACATTAATCTTTGGTACTGCCTTCACATAGTAATAGTATTCATCATCCTCAAACTGAACATTCTCTACGCGTTTATAGTCCACATTAAAGGTGCAGAACTCAAGGAATCGGCAAATAACACCGGCAACCAATGTTCCTACTATAATTCCTAAAAGAGAATAATTCAGATCAAATAACAAATCTCCAACCAGCAATATAACAATATTTGTAAGTGAACCTGTAATAATTGCTATGGTATATGCATGGTCCATGGAACGTCTGCGAATGACATAAACTAAAAATACCGTAATTGCAAATGCAAAAATTGTAATCAGCATAGCTTTGTCGCCGATTAAACCGTCAATAATAAAGCGAAGTTTAACAATTGCCGTCTCTGCATCCATTGATGTAATCGTTGTGGCATTCATTTCAGTATATTCAATAAGATAAGAAATGATAACTCCAAATGTAACTGAAATAATGGATGCCGGTCCTCCGATTAATCCCATTGCAACAGGAATCACATATGGAATCTTTAAGAAAAACAGAATCGGAGTAATCAGTACAACGATTGTCTCTTTTGGCACAAAGCGGATATATAGCAAAAACATAAGAATAATCATTACGCCTGCTACTAATGCGCATTCCGGTGCAAGTGCATAAAAATGTAAAAGCATAAATACGCCTGCTAAAAGTGCTGCCACCTTAAGTGGCATAAAAGAACAAAACAATGCTGCTACTAAAACAACAACAATACTGTTAATGGAAGTCATATAACCCATTTTCCAGTTAATCATTAAAAAGATGATAAATGACAATAAAAACTTCATAATAGGTTTTAAGTATGCTTCATTATGGGTATAAAAATTCTTCATGTACTCTTTTGTTTCTAATAATGTTGACATCATAAATTCCTTTCGGAGAATCCTTTATTACTTTTATTCATAATATTTTGATAACTTCTTCAGATTGCCATAATATGTCTTTAGGCTCTGTCTTGCACGATTATAACGATATGTTGCCAATATATATGAAATAAGTGCATATACTCCAATACAAATTATATATATCAAACCGATTTTCTTGCCTAACTGTAATAAATCGACCTTATATAAATTTTGCATAAAAGACTCAAAGTTATAAAACACACCAATTCCAAAAATAACAAAGAATGCTATCGTACCGGAAATGACGGATTTTAAAACCTGCAAACTAATATAATCGCTTCTAAAATAACTGGCAATCGAAACAAATTTTTTACCTTCTCCCGCTTCATATGATGCGAGTCTTGTCATAAGTATGATTTTTTCTTCATTAAGCATTTATTTTCTCCAGATTATTGATCAAGATAACGCATCTTAGGATTCGTATGAGTATCCTTTTTCTGTGCTGGTTCCTGTTTGGCTGGTGTAATGGCACTTCTGAATCCATTCGTCATATCAGCCTTGCATTTTTCGCAGAATCTTCCGCTTCGTATTGTCATTCCACAACGTTCACATGCAATACCAATTGCAGAATCTTCTGAAAATACCAATCTTTCTTCCTTGACCCACTGGCGAATCTGCATTGGATCTACATCACATTCCTCCGCAACCGTCTGCACATCTGCATGTACATGCTCCTGAACGAATTTTTTAACAATTTGAAATTTATCCTCTAATTCCTGTCTGCACTGTGGACATAAATATGGTCCCATTACATAGTTGAAAAGTCTTTTACATTTCCTACAGTTTCTTACATTCATACTTATCCTCCTGTTTATATTCCATTTCCGATTGCTACTGTTAGAAAATAAATATTTTGTACTCCGGCTGCTCTACACACTCTTGAAACAGCATCTATAGTTGCACCTGTTGTGTAGATATCATCAATGATTATAATTGTCTTTAATTTTACATCATTTCGTGTAATTATGAAAGCCCTTTTCAAATTATTTTGGCGTTCTATCCGCGATAGTTTCTTTAATGGTGCGGTTGCAGCTTTTCTTTTTATAAATTGTGAGTAAACCGGAAGTTCCAGATAGTTTGAAATTTGCAATGCAAATTCTTCAGCCTGATTGTAACCTCTTTTACGATAACGCCTCGAATGAATTGGTATTGGCACAAGTGCATCTGCATGAAGATTTCTAAGAGTATCTCCCAAGTTTTCATATGCTGTTTTTGCATAAAATCTTGCATATTCAGCACGCCCTGCATATTTAAACCGGTATAAACTTCCTTTTATTTCCTGATATTCAAATATGGAAAATCCCCTGTCAAAATAATGGTTATATTTCGTACAATCATAGCAAATAAGGGTGTTTTCGTTCTTTATTGTCTTGCCACATTTCATACAGGTTGTTCTTCTTAGTGTAAATTTTATCTTTTTGCAATTTTTGCAAGTTTCTCCGTCATTTTTAACAACCGTATCGCATATGGGACATCTTGGTGGATAAATAATCTTTATTATCTTTTCAAACAGTTCTTTTGACTTTATTACTCGTCATTCCTTTCTATTTCACTAATTCTTGCTTGCAAACCGGTATATCTTTTATTTTCGTTTTCATTTCGAATCATTTCTTCTAAAGTATTGCTGCTGCCTAAAATAGTTACGCATTTTCTTGCCCTGGTAACTCCTGTATACAGTAAATTTCGATTCATCAGCTGTCGTGGTCCTGATAAAAGTGGAATAATAACAGCAGGATATTCACTTCCCTGCGATTTATGAATGGTAATGGCATATGCTAATTCCAGTTCATCTAATAGCGAAAAATGATAGGTCACTCTCTTTTTTTCATCAAATTCTATCACTAACGTCTGTGCGTACTCATTTATGCTTAAAATCGTGCCCATGTCACCATTAAATACACCTAATCCTTTATCAATAACGATGTCGTGCAAACCGACAATTTCCCATTCAAGCTGATAATTGTTCTTAGTCTGCATTACCTTGTCCCCTACACGAAATAGTATTTCACCGTATTCATGTTCTTTTTTCTCTGCTGAGGGCGGGTTCATATATTGCTGTAAAATTCTGTTAAGTACCTCAACTCCAAGATTTCCTTTTCGCATCGGCGTTAAAACCTGTATCTGCATTGGAGATGCATCCACATATTTAGGGAGTTTCTCTAATATGAGCAAGACAAGATGTTTATAAATAACGTTTACATTATCTCTTTCCAGGAAAAAGAAATCCTTACTTTTATTATTTAGGATAATTTCTTCTCCTCGGTTAATTTTATGAGCATTTACTACAATATCACTTTCGCCTGCCTGACGGAAAATTTTCTGTAAAGCCACAAGCGGATATGCCTTTGATTCAATTAAATCCTTTAATACCTGACCAGGTCCTACGCTTGGCAACTGATTCATATCACCTACAAGAATTAGTCTTGCACCAACAGGAACTGCTTTTAACAGAGCATAAAACAGATGGATATCTACCATTGACATCTCATCTATAATAAAAACGTCTGCCTCTAGTGGATTTTCTTCATTTTTTTCAAATCTTGCCTTTTTTCCATCTTCAGCAAATGCTCCGTTTATTTCTAAAAGTCGGTGTATTGTTTTTGCTTCAAAGCCTGTTGCTTCTGTCATTCTTTTGGCTGCTCTTCCTGTAGGTGCCGCCAGCATAATGTCACAGCCTTCTTTTTCAAAATAGCGGATAATTGTATTAATTGTAGTGGTTTTACCAGTTCCCGGTCCTCCTGTTAGAACGAAAACACCATTTTTAACAGCCTCCAATATTGCCTCTTTTTGTAGTTCGTCTAATTCTATCTGTTGTGTCTTTTCAAGCTCGGCAATTTTTGCAAGAATTTTATTTTTATCTGTTTTGTCCAGATGAAGATTTAAATCGTGGAGCAATTTGGCACAGGATAATTCTTCGTAATACATTTGTGAAATATAGCAGGATACATTTTCTTTTTCCTGCTTCATAATGATTTTTTTATCCATGGCAAGATTGGGAAGTACCATTTCAATCGGAGTTTTATCAAGTTCCAAAAGATTCGAAGCACGTTCTATCAATTCGTCTTTTGGTAAAAAAGTGTGTCCGCCTGATGCTGCCTGCATCAGAGTGTAGCAGATTCCGCTTTTCATACGGAATTCCGAATCCGTACTGATGCCTGATTTCTGCGCAATTTCATCAGCTTTTTTAAATCCGATTCCTTCCAGTTCTTCTGCCATCTGATATGGATTGTCTTTTAAAATATGATATAGGCGCGACCCATATGTATCATATATCTTAAGTGCCAAGGTATTACTTATGCCATACCTTTGTAAAAAAATCATGGCTTCTCGTAATTCTTTTCTATTTTCCATTTGCGTTGCAATATCTATCGCAATACGTTCACTTATTCCTTTTATTTCAGACAGACGTTCTGGTTCTTCTTCCATAATGCGGAATGTATCACTGCCAAATCGTTTTATGATTCTTTTGGCAAGTGACGGTCCCACCCCCTTTATAGCTCCTGAAGATAGATATCGTTCTATTTCCACTTCGCTTTGTGGCGTAAGTATTCGTATTTTTTGTGCTTTTAACTGTAATCCATAGACAGCATGCTCTACATACTCTCCATTGATTTCCACGTTTTCACCTTGTTCTACACCTGAAAAGTAGCCAACACAGATTAAATCTTCATCTTCCATATGAAGTTCAATAATACCATATCCATTTGCATCATTTTTATATATGAAATGGTCTATATATCCTTGTACTGTTTCCATATTATTTCTCCGTATAAATTGTATTGGGATTGCTCAGAAAAAGCTGCGAAATTCATGATTCGATAGAGGTTTGAGTAGAAAAAGACCTGCTTAGCGCAGGTCTGCTGATATTTGCTTAAAGATTATAATTTCTTTTCATTTGCTCATAAAGCATTTGTGCCAAGCCTAAACTGTTATTATCGGTTGACTCAGCAGCCAGTTCCTGAATAGTGGAATCTTTAAAATAATCTACTAAATTGGACGTAGAACTGTCAGTATCCCCATTATTTGGAATTGTTTTTTGCATTTCTTTAAACATCTGCTCGAGAAAATAAGACTCAAATTGTTTGCAGGCATCCATTAACTCATCATCAGTTGCATTGGAATAATCACCTGAAACGGTATTTTTTAATTTTTCCGTCTGAGCATCCTTAGTCTGTGTTGTCAGGTAATCCGAATACACCGAACTCAATCCGCTTACATCAATTGTGCTCATACTTCTCCTCCATTATTAACGTTTCAGATTATTGGCTAATTCCATCATCTCATCTGAAGTGGTGATTGCCTTTGAATTCATCTCATAGGCACGCTGTGCAACAATCATATTTACCATTTCATCTACTACCTGTACTCCCGAACCTTCCAAATATCCCTGTGCAATACTACTCTTATCCAGATTGTTATTGGTAGATTCGTTCAATGCATTGCCACTGGCATCTGTTACCGCGTATAAAGTATCTCCTGTTTTCTCAAGTCCTGCTGGATTGGAAAATTGATAAAGACCAATCGTGATACCTATCGGCTGTGGATTATTAGCAGCATCCGGATAACATAACTGTCCATCTGGTGATACTGATATCTTACTTGCAACATATGTAGTCGTATTCAACGTAATCGGTCTGCCTGATGTATCCAGTACTGGTAATCCATCAGATGTGGAAAGTGTTAACGTCGTTCCACCACCCGTGTTGAAATTGAAATCTCCGTTACGTGTATAATATGTCTGTCCATCTTCACCTCGAACTGCGAAAAATCCTTTTCCTTCAATGGCAAAAGCTGTATCACTTGAAGATGCTAATAAAGGTCCCTGTTTAAAAATCGTAGTAATCGCAGAATTACGTACACCAAGTCCTACCTGAGCGCTAATTGGTTTGTTTTCACCATTAGCGGATGTTGTTTTAGTCTGCATTGTCTGATATAACAATGATTTGAATTCTGCCGTCTCTGTTTTGTAACCTGTTGTATTGACATTAGCCAGATTATTTGCAATAGTGTCTACATTTGTCTGTTGAGCTATCATGCCGCTTGCTGCGGACCATAAGGATCTAACCATACACGTTCACCTATACCCTTCCCAATTGAGTCGATGCAATCTCCAATGTAGAATCAAATGTCTGAATCATTTTTTGATTAGATTCATACGCTCTTGAAGTAGATATCATCTCTACCATCTCCTGAACGACCTGCACATTAGAGGTCTCGAGGTATCCTGAGTAAACAGCCCCCTCGGCTTCTTTTGTCTCAGCACCTTCAACCGGTTGATAGTAATTTTCACCATAATGCTCTAAATAATTGTAATCCTCAAAGTCTGTAATCCTAAGTGTAGCAACGTTTCTGCCATCCTGAGAAATATTACCTTGTGAATCAACAGAAAAGTCTTTGACCGGATCTAATCGAATTCGTCCCGTAGTACCTAATACATAATCACCATCTTTTGTAACAAGATAGCCTTCTTTATTTAGAGTAAAAGCACCATCTCTTGTGTACTTTGTACTGACTTCATCTGCTTTATTAGTAAATTGAACACTAAAGAATCCTTCTCCGGAGATAGCAAAATCATATTTGTTATCTGTAACCTTAAATGGTCCCTGTGCGTAATCGGTATAGTTTTCTCCTACTTTTACACCAAGATTCATAGTGCCTAATCTTTTTGCAATATTGGGAGCTTCAGAGGTGTCTTTGATTTTATAGGCAAGGACATCGTTAAAAGCCTGGCTTGTAGCACCTTCCTTTTTATAGCCGTTAGTGTCGGCATTTGCAAGGTTGTTGGTGAGTACGTCCATTCTATTCTGTTCATTAATCATTCCTGTATAAGCAGTATAGAGTCCTTTTACCATTCTCTTCTCCCTCTTTTGTATCTATTATATTTTATGAATTGTCATCTTTATATCCAGAAAGGAATTCAACGAATTTACCGGTTCCGATAGCAACTGCTGTCATCGGTTCTTCTGCTGTCATAGTATTAATTCCTGTTTTGGAACAGATTAAATCCTCTAAACCACGAAGAAGACTTCCTCCACCTGTTAAAACAATTCCTCTGTCTGCTATATCTGCTGCAAGTTCCGGTGGGGTCTTTTCCAATACACCATGAATAGATTCTACTATCTGGGATGTTGTATCTCTTAATGCTTCTTCTGTATCCTCTGAAGAAACTCGAATTGTACGAGGTAATCCTGTTACAAGGTTACGTCCTCTTACATCCATATAATCAGGTTCCGGTCTCTTAAAGGCTGAACCAATTTTAATCTTAATGTCTTCTGCGGTTCTTTCACCGATAAGAAGATTGTGTTTTTTTCTCATGAAACGAACAATTGCTTCGTCAAAGTCATCGCCTGCAATTTTAATTGATGCACTTACTACAGTGCCACCTAATGAAATAACTGCGATATCTGTCGTACCACCACCAATATCAACAATCATATTACCGCATGGCTTGGAAATATCGATTCCTGCACCAATAGCTGCTGCAATCGGCTCTTCAATAATGACAACTTCTCTTGCTCCCGCCTGATATGTTGCATCTTCAACTGCTTTTTTCTCAACTTCTGTTACTCCACTTGGAACACAGACTGCAATTTTAGGCTTTCTTAAACTTTTTCTTCCAATTGCTTTCTGAATGAAGTATTTCATCATTTTTTCGGTAACAGTGTAGTCAGAAATAACACCCTGGCGAAGTGGTCTTACTGCCACTATATTTCCCGGTGTTCTTCCAAGCATAAGACGAGCATCCTCACCTATTGCTTTAATTTTATTTGTATCTCTATCAAAAGCGACAACTGATGGCTCTTTTAAAACGACACCCTTGCCCCTGATATAAACTAATATACTCGCTGTACCTAAATCAATTCCTATATCTGTACACTGCATCTTTATACCCCTTTCTAGGTCTTGTCATAATCACAGATTATTATAACTGATTCTGCTTTATTTTAAAAGGGGTTTCATTAAATCTTCATAAAATGCTTATATTTTCCATATTAACGAAAAACACACGAAAACAATGGATTCCTTCCATACTTTGCTTCCGTGCGTTCATAATTAATATCGTCATTACCCTTTTAAAAGTTTAGTTTATTTCTTATCTTTTTTTAACATTTTTTCAATGTAGTATCCGGTATAAGACTTTTTAGATTTGGCAACCTGTTCCGGTGTACCCTTTGCAATTACTGTTCCGCCTCGGTCTCCGCCTTCTGGTCCAATATCGATAATGTAATCCGCTGTCTTAATAACATCAAGATTATGTTCGATTACAACTACAGTATTGCCACCTTCTGTAAGTTTTTGCAATATTTCTATCAATTTAGCTACATCCGCAAAATGAAGTCCTGTCGTAGGCTCATCTAAAATATATATTGTTCTGCCTGTACTTCTTTTGCTAAGCTCTGTAGCAAGCTTGATTCGCTGTGCCTCTCCACCGGAAAGTGTAGTCGATGGCTGTCCTAACCTGATATATCCTAGGCCTACATCATATAAGGTCTGTACTTTTTGTCTGATACGTGGGATATTCTCAAAATAATCAAGCGCCTCTTCTACTGTCATATCAAGCACATCAAAAATACTTTTTCCTTTATATTTTACTTCAAGCGTTTCTCTGTTGTATCTCTTGCCTTTACATACTTCACAAGGGACATATACATCCGGCAAAAAATGCATCTCAATTTTGACAATTCCATCTCCGCTGCAGGCTTCACACCGTCCGCCACGAACGTTAAAGCTAAAACGACCTTTTTGATATCCTTTGGCTTTTGCATCCGGCGTTCCCGCAAATAAATCACGAATCATGTCGAACATCCCCGTATACGTAGCAGGGTTGGATCTTGGTGTACGGCCTATTGGAGATTGATCGATATCAATAACTTTGTCGAGCTGTTCAACTCCTAATATCTTTTCATGTTTTCCCGGGATAGCTCTGGCACGGTTTAGTTTTTTTGCAAGACTCTTATATAATATCTCATTAACCAGTGAGCTCTTACCAGAACCAGATACGCCTGTTACGCAGGTCATAACTCCAAGTGGAATTTCAACATCTATTTTTTTCAGGTTGTTTTCCTGTGCTTTACATATTTGAAGCCATCCTGTCGGTTCCTTGCGCACTGATGGAACTGGTATTTTCATTTTTCCACTAAGGTACTGTCCTGTGATGGATTCCGGAATCTGCATAATCTCCTCTGCAGTTCCTTTTGCTATTACTTTTCCACCATGGCTACCGGCACCCGGACCAATATCCACTATATAATCAGCAGCATACATGGTATCTTCATCGTGTTCAACTACAATCAAAGTATTGCCCATATCACGAAGATTTTTAAGTGTTGCAAGTAATTTGCCATTATCTCTTTGATGAAGTCCGATACTGGGTTCATCCAGAATATAGCACACTCCGACCAACCCAGATCCAATCTGTGTAGCCAGACGTATTCTCTGTGCTTCGCCACCTGAAAGGCTGGACGTTGCTCTTGCAAGTGTCAAATAATCCAATCCTACATCCATTAAAAATCCAACGCGAGCACGTATTTCTTTTAAAACTTGTTTACCTATAATCTGTTGTGTCTCTGTCAGCTCCAGACCGCGAAGGAATTCCTGAAGCTTGCCAATTGACATTGAAGTTACTTCATAAATATTCTTGTCGTTAATGGTTACTGCAAGTGATGTCTTTTTCAGACGCATTCCACCACAGGCTTTACATGGCGTGATGCGCATAAACGTCTCATATTCCTGTTTCATGGTATCTGATGATGTCTCCCGGTAACGGCGTTCCATATTTTTAATCAGTCCTTCAAATGCTACCGGATATATTCCTTCGCCTCTTTGGCCTTTATAGTATACTTTTACTTCTTTTCCTTTTGTACCATGAATCAGCATATCCTGTACATCATCTGATAATTTTTCAAAAGGTGTATCCATTGAGAACTTATATTCTTTGGATAAAGCCTGTAAAATTGCATTGGTAAAACTTCCTTTATCATTACTGGACTGCCATCCCATACAGGATATTGCTCCATCATTTAAGCTAATTGTTCTATCCGGAATCAGTAAATCAATATCAAATTCCATCTTAAATCCCAATCCAAAGCAATCCGGGCATGCACCAAAAGGATTGTTAAATGAAAAGCTTCGTGGTTCAATTTCATCAATACTAACCCCGCAATCAGGGCACGAAAAACTTTGACTGAAGTTCATTGTCTGGCCATCAATAACATCAACTAACAGTAATCCATCCGAAAGATCCATAACGCTTTCAATGGATTCCGTAAGACGGTTCTCAATGCCCGACTTTACAACAAGACGATCTACTATTATTTCAATATTGTGTTTAATGTTTTTATCAAGTTTAATATCTTCTGACAAATCATAAAGATTTCCATCTATACGTACTCGGACATAACCGCTTCTTCTGGCTCTTTCCAGTATCTTAGAATGTTCTCCCTTTTTACCTCGAACAACCGGTGCCAGTAATTGCAACTTAGTTCCTTCCGGTAGAAGCATAATCTGATCTGTCATCTGGTCAATTGTCTGTCTTTGAATAACTCTTCCGCAAACCGGGCAATGTGGAGTTCCTAATCTGGCATACAAAAGTCTGAAATGGTCATAAATCTCTGTTACCGTTCCAACCGTAGAACGTGGATTGCGGTTGGTAGACTTCTGGTCTATCGAAATTGCAGGAGAAAGTCCTTCAATTAATTCTACATTGGGCTTTTCCATCTGTCCCAAGAACTGTCTTGCATAAGATGAGATAGACTCCATGTATCGTCTCTGACCTTCTGCGTATATTGTATCAAATGCCAGTGAAGATTTACCCGAACCAGATAAGCCTGTAATTACTACAAATTCATCCCTCGGAATATCAATATTAATATTTTTAAGGTTATGTTCACATGCTCCTCTGATTTTGATATATTCTTTAGGTCGCATCTTTGTTGTTATTTCTGTTGCCACTTTAGTTCTCCTCTAGTCTCTTTTTTAATTCTATCATCTTATCTCTAAGTTCTGCCGCAGTCTCAAAATCAAGTTCTGCTGCCGCTTTTTTCATCTTCTTTTCTATGGTCTGAAGTAGTTTTTCTATTTCTTCACGGCTCATAGATTCCGGATCCTTTTCAAACTGAAGTTCTTCCTTGGCAATTACCTTGGAGATACTAATCAGTTCGCGAACTGCTTTTTGTATTGTCTGTGGTGTAATACCATGTTCTTCGTTATATTTCTGCTGTATGGCTCTACGTCTCTCAGTCTCGCTAATAGCCTTGTTCATGGAATCAGTAATTCGATCCGCATACATAATAACATGTCCTTCGCTGTTACGGGAAGCACGTCCTATCGTCTGAATCAAGGATGTCTCTGAACGCAAAAATCCTTCCTTGTCAGCATCTAAAATCGCAACAAGAGTAATCTCCGGAATATCAAGTCCTTCTCTCAACAAGTTGATACCAACGAGTACATCAAAAACATCCAGACGCATATCTCTGATAATCTCTGCTCGTTCCAGCGTATCAATATCAGAATGCAGATACTTCACGCGGACTCCTACATCTTTCAAATAATCCGTTAAATCTTCCGCCATGTGTTTGGTAAGTGTCGTAACGAGGACTTTATTATTCTTCTCAGTTTCTTTGCGAATCTCTCCAAGCAAATCATCTATCTGACCTGCAACCGGTTTGACAATGACCTCCGGATCCAATAAGCCGGTTGGACGAATAATCTGTTGTGCACGTAATAATTCATGTTCTGCTTCGTATTCATTAGGAGTTGCCGATACAAAAAGAAGCTGGTCTATTTTATTTTCAAATTCTTCAAAATTAAGTGGTCTGTTATCTAATGCTGAGGGAAGTCTGAACCCATAATCCACCAATGTATTCTTACGTGAACGGTCACCGGCAAACATTCCTCGAATCTGCGGAATAGTAATATGTGATTCATCTATAATAATCAAATAATCATCTTTAAAATAATTCATCAGACAATGGGGTGTCTCCCCTGGTTGCATATTGTTCAAAGGTCCTGAGTAATTCTCTATTCCGGAACAGAATCCTGTCTCTCGCATCATTTCAAGATCAAAATTGGTCCGTTCTGAAATTCTCTGCGCCTCCAAAAGCTTATCTTCGCTTTTGAAGAAGCGAATTCTTTCATCTAATTCCTGTTCAATTCTATTGCAGGCATCATTTATTTTATCCTGTGGAACAACATAATGAGACGCCGGGAAAATAGCCACATGCTGAAGTGATGCATGTACTTTTCCTGTCAAAGGATCTACTTCTGTTATTCTGTCTATTTCATCGCCAAAAAATTCTACACGAATTAAATAATCTCCACCCTGAGCCGGATAAATCTCAACACTGTCACCACGAACTCTGAAAGAAGCTCTTTCTATATCCATATCATTTCTCTCATAACGAATCCCTATCAGTTCTCTGAGTACATCGTTACGGTCTTTTATCTGTCCGGGACGAAGTGATACTATCATTTCCTTATAATCATCAGGACTGCCCAAGCCATATATACAGCTTACGCTGGCAACAACAATAACATCTTTTCTCTCAGAAAGGGACGCCGTTGCCGAAAGACGCAGTTTATCAATCTCCTCATTAACTGAGGAATCTTTGGCAATATACGTATCAGAAGACGGCACATAAGCCTCCGGCTGATAGTAATCATAATAAGACACAAAATACTCTACAGCATTCTCAGGAAAGAACTCTTTAAATTCTCCGTAAAGCTGTCCAGCAAGTGTCTTATTATGAGAAATAATAAGTGTCGGTTTATTAAGTGCTGCTATAATATTAGCCATGGTATAGGTCTTACCGGAACCCGTTACTCCTAGTAAGGTCTGAAACTGATTCCCTTTTTTGAAGCCTTCTACTAACTCCTGTATGGCCTGGGGCTGGTCTCCCTTTGGTTCATATGGCGCAACAAGTTTAAAATGGTCCATCTTATTCCTTTCACTTTGCATATCTGCTTAAATATACAAATAAAAAACTAATAATATAAACGCGTAAAGATATTATAACATATCTTTACGCGATAATCAAACATGCGTTCTGTTTTATTCTGTGATTTCTTTTTTGAGATATTCCATTGCAGCATCCAATTGGTTATCTATATCATCATTGTAATAAGCATCTGAATCAAACTCCACTACTTCATCCGGCTCTATTCCAACTCCATGTATGTTTTGTCCGTTTGGAGTGTAATATTTGCTTACAGTAAGCTTTAATGCCGAACCATCTGATAATGAGATTATTCTCTGTACAATGCCTTTTCCAAATGTTGTGGTCCCCATTAAAGTACCAACACCATAATCTTTTATAGCACCTGCTAAAATCTCTGACGCACTTGCGCTATAGCCATTCACCAGAACTACCATTGGAACCTCTATTTGATTTGTTCCATCGCTGGAATATTCTTCTTTTTGTCCGTATTTATCTTCTGTATATACTATTAGTCCCTTAGGAAGTAACTTTCTTGCTATATCACATACAACGCTTAAGCTTCCGCCCGGATTACTTCTCAAGTCAAGAACCAAGCCTTTCATATCTGAACCTTTGCAAACAGCAAGTGCCTCTGAAAACTGGTCTGTTGTAACTTCGTCAAATTCGGTAATCTGAATATATGCGATTCCATTATCTTTCATTTCATAATTTACTGTAGGAGTTTCTATTTTTCTTCTTTCCACATCCATCTCAAGAAAATCACTTTCATTTTCTCTGACAATGGTAAGATGAACCGTCGTACCTTCTTCTCCCTTTATGAGTTTAACCACTTCTGTTGTTTCCATACCCTGAGTTGAAGTATCTTCTACTTTATAAATTATATCTCCAGCTCGAAGTCCTACTTCCTCAGCAGGAGTATTTGGTATTACACTACTGATTACGCTCATCTGTGTATTCTGATCAATCCCTACATAAGCACCAATGCCATAATAAATGCCTTCTGTATCCATCTGCATCTGTTTTAAATCTTCCTGTGAATAGTAAGTAGAATAGGGATCTTCTAACGACTCAACCATACCTGAATATATTCCGTCCTGAAGCTTATCCGAATCTACACCCTCCAGATAATACTTATCTATGGTATCTTCGATGACTTTCATTTTCCGGTTGGTTTCATCATTTACAATTTCTTTTGTATCGGTTTCTTCCGACTCATTTTCCGCTGTTGCCGTCGTAATTTTATTATACAAATACAATGTATACAATTGTTTGCCAATATATATACCGCCAACAATGATAGACATTAACAGCACACCGCTTAACAGTCCTGCCCAGAATTTTTTTGAGTCATTTTTAAGCTGTTGTTTTTCTATCTCTAGGTTTTCAACATATAAGTTGTTTTGTTCTTCCTGTTCGTTCATTTTCTCCTCCGGTTCTCCACATTACGGAGTTCCCCTTCCTTTCAGTATATGTTATCCCCCTCCAGGTCATACATTTACTTATTTACTCAAATAATTCCAAGGGCTGACGTAACTTCCATTCAAACGTACACTGAAATGAAGATGATTACCGGTACTTCGTCCAGTAGATCCAACAGCCGCTATCTTATCTCCACGGGCAACTGACTGTCCCTGTGATACATAAAGTGATGATGCATGCATGTATATCGTATATAAGCCATCACCATGATTAATCATAACGTAATTACCCATAGAACCATTATAAGCTGCTGCCACCACATCGCCATCATATGCAGCTAATATTGGTGAGCCTCCAGGAGCTGCCATATCTACTCCATTATGAAACTGCTGCACTCCTAATATCGGATGCGTTCGATTACCATAATCATCTGATATTCTGGTATAAGAAGGTGCCGGCCATTTGAACATACCACCATCATACGTAATAGCCGTTCCATTTTCGGCTTCTAATTTTCGTTTTTCTTCAGCTACGGCTGCTTCCAGTGCCTGAATTGTAGCCGTCTGTGCTGCAATATCAGCCTCGTATTCCTTTATTGCCTGTTGTTTATTGCTGATGTCTCCTTCGTATTTATTAATTTCCTGCTCTTTTGAAGAAATTAAGCTTTCCAGATTTTTCTGTTCTTCGTCTACCTTTGCTTTTGCCTCTTTTAGGACTTCTTGTTCTGCTTCCAGTTCTGCTTTACAGGTCTCAATAAATTCTCTGTTCTGCTTAAATTCTTCCAGCATTGTGGAATCATAATCGGATAATTGTTCGACATAATCTGCCTTATTAATAAAATCCCCAAAACTGTTGGATGAGAAGAGAAGTTCCACATAGAACACGTCCCCTTTTTCGTAAAGGAATTTAATTCTGGCTTTCATAGCCTCGTACTGTTCTTTTTCTTTTTCCTCGGCTACCTTCAGTTCCTCTGTCGTCTTTTCAATTTCATCCTCTTTATCGGAAATTAATGTCTTAAGTTCTGTAATTTTTTCTTCAATTGTAGCAAGACTGGCATCTAATTTTGTTACATATGATTCCAGATTACTTTTTTCACTCTCTAAACTGTCTACAATTTTTTTAATATCAGTCAAACCACTTTGCAGTTTTTTCTTGTCTTCTTCTGCTTTTTTAATTGCTTCCTGTTTTTGCTTGATGCTTTCCTCTATTTCACTGGAAGCATATGTTGTATTCATAAACATTGCAAAGAGCAATGTCATTATTAAAATGCCACTGATTAACCTGCTTCCTCGTTTTTTCATATAAATCTCCATTCCGCGCGCCTTCAGGCGCGGCACAAATAGTTATG
>CAZAQH010000004.1:0-18345 GCA_964487395.1 uncultured Lachnospiraceae bacterium
TTGCCTTGCGAGTAGAGGCATTTAGAAATATTAAGTGGAAGCAGTCAGAGGATTGTCTTGAAAATGTGTATGATTTCTGCTTGCAGGCTTGTATGGGAAAAAAAGAAAAACAGATACATCATTTACCTTATATTTTATTTCATAGTCACAATTTACAGGCGCTGTGTTTAACTTCAGAGTATGATGAGGTTAGACAGGAGAACATAGAACGTTGTGAACAAAAGTATAAAAGAAAAGATGATGCTTTTGTATCAATTATTGTTCCATCAAAAGATCAACCAAAGCTTTTGAAAAATCTGTTTTCATCTATCTATGCAAGAACCACAGGCGTTGAGTTTGAGATAATTGTAGTAGATAATGGAAGTGGCGAGGCAAATCGCAAGGAAATAGAAAACCTACAGCAGTCTTATGAATTTCAGTACTTGTATAAGGAACAGTCTTTTAACTTTGCGAATATGTGTAATATGGGAGCAGAGTGCGCAAAGGGTAATTATCTGCTTTTCTTGAATGATGATATGGAAATTCGTGAATCAGACTGGCTAAAAAAGATGGTGGAAAAAGCCGCTCTTTCTTATGTGGGAGCAGTGGGAGCCAAGCTCTATTATCCACAGTCCAAACTGATTCAGCATGCCGGAATTACCAATTTGAGATTGGGACCGGTTCATAAATTACAATTTAAGGAAGATAAGAGAAGTTATTATTTTAATCGAAATCAGTGTACGATAAATGTAATTGCTGTTACAGGCGCATGTCTTATGTTGAATAAAGAGGTATTTGAACAAATAGGAAGATTTGATGAGCAGTTTGTTGTAGCATTTAATGATGTCGAGCTTTGCTTTCGACTATATGAAGCGGGATATCATAATGTGGTTCGTAATGATATTCATCTATGGCATTATGAGTCGTTCAGCCGTGGCAATGATGAAGATAAGGATAAGCAGCAGCGATTAGCAGGGGAAAGAGACTTGTTATATAAAAAGCACCCTTTGTTATACGCAAAAGATCCATATTATCATCCATACCTGTGCAATGATATTTTAGATACGAATTTTTCCGGAGCATATCAGTATGAATCGGGGAGAAGTGCACAGCAGATGATGCCGTCGCTTATGAAGAATCCATTAAAAGAAAGGTGGCATAATGAATGCCTGATAGTCAGCGTGGAATATGCAGACTCTTTGGAAAAGTGGATTCAGATTGATGCAGAAGAGACAAATGGAATCTATTTTCAGGGATACACGTTTGTAACAGGGTCAGACAATGCATGTTATAAGCGATTTGTTCTTCTTAAAAATGCCAAAAGCGGACAGATATACACACTGCCCTGCAATAATATATTCAGACCGGATTTGGAAATGAATCTGGATGAAAGGGAACACGCCCTGCTATGTGGATTTTCTATTATGATTGACAAGGCATCTCTGCCTAAGGGAGAATATCAGGTAGGAGCACTTGCAAAGGATTGCTGTAGCAGACAGCGTTTATATCAGTTTAGCGGAAAATACGTAACAATTTAAGGAGGCTTTATGAGTCAGGAAAATGAATATAGAAAAGCCTATGAAAAGGAACATATAAAATGTGCTGATTATGCACAGAGGATTGCAAAGCTTGAGGAACAGAATGATTATCTACAGTTTCGACTCGACAGAATTCACAACAATCCACTCTGGAAGCATACGAAAACTTTGCGAAACGGAATGCATTTTTGCACTCGTCAGATAAGCCGTGTAAAAAATTGTGGCGGAATCCGCGGAATAAAAGCCAAACTTGCTTATAAAAAAAGAGAGCATAAGGCAATGAAGCAGTATGGAACTTTAAGTTTTCCGGATGCAGAGGTAAGAAAAATACAGGAAGAGACAGTATTTCCTGATATGGTGACCATTAGTATTTTAGTTCCTCTTTTTAACACACCTGAGAATTTTTT
This sequence comes from uncultured Lachnospiraceae bacterium, assembly GCA_964487395.1. Taxonomy (GTDB): domain Bacteria; phylum Bacillota; class Clostridia; order Lachnospirales; family Lachnospiraceae; genus RGIG8767. Next base: position 1,925 of record CAZAQH010000004.1, read on the forward strand.
AAGAGAAATGATAGATTCTGTTGTCGCTCAGACATATGGTAAATGGGAACTTTGTCTGGCTGATGGTTCAGATAATGCACATGCACAGGTAGGAACAATCTGTCAGGAATATGCAGCAAAGGACAGCCGTATTTTATATACGCATTTAAAAGAAAATGAAGGCATATCCGGCAATACGAATGAGTGCCTTAAAATGGCAACAGGCGAATATATCGCGTTATTTGATCATGATGATATTTTGCATCCATGTGCTCTTTTTGAATACGCAAAGGTAATTAATGAACAGAAAGCAGATTATATTTATTGTGATGAGACTACCTTCAAAGACAGTGATATCAATAAAATGCTTACCATGCATTTTAAACCTGATTATGCAATCGATAATCTTCGTGCCAATAATTACATTTGTCACTTTAGCTGTTTTAAACGGACGTTATTAGAGGGAACAGAATTGTTCCGCTCTAAGTTTGATGGCAGTCAGGACCATGATATGATTTTACGTCTGACGGATAAAGCAGAAAATGTAGTGCATGTCCCCAAACTTTTATATTACTGGCGTTGTCATTCGGGCAGTGTCGCAAGTAATATCAATGCCAAATCCTATGCCATTGAAGCAGCAAGAGGTGCAGTGGCAGACCATTTGAAAGTTCATGGATTTGAAAACTTCAAAATAACCGGGACAAGAGCCTTTGAGACAATATTTAAAATAAGCTATGAGATTATTGGAACTCCCAAAATCTCAATTGTAATTGCCAATAAAGACCATAAAGAAGACTTGGAACGCTGTATTACCTCAATAAGAGAAAAATCCACATATGACAATTATGAGATTATTGTAGTAGAAAATAACAGTACGCAGGACTCTGTTTTTGAATATTATAAGACGCTTGTGGATGGAAAAGACATTCGCATGGAGTCAGTTAAGTCGGATATGGCAAAATACGTTCATTCAAGTGATGAACGGGTTAAGATAGTGGAATATAGCGGCGAATTTAATTATTCAGCCATCAATAACCTTGGTGTTCGGTTTGCAGATGGCGAATATATTTTACTGCTTAATAATGATACACAGGTTATTACGGTTAACTGGATGGAAGAAATGCTGATGTATGCCCAGCGCAAGGATGTAGGTGCAGTTGGTGCAAAGCTTTATTATGCCAATAAGACAATTCAGCATGCCGGCGTTGTTTTGGGACTTGGTGCTCACCGCACTGCAGGACATACACACTATGGACAGAGCAGAGAAAATTTAGGATACATGGGTCGTCTTTGTTATGCACAGGATGTATCAGCGGTAACAGGGGCATGCTTGATGGTGAAAAAACACATTTATGAAGAAGCAGGCGGACTTTCAGAGGATTTCAGGGTATCGTTAAATGATGTTGATTTTTGCCTGAAACTTCGGGAAAAAGGATACTTAAATGTATTTACACCGTTTGCGGAGCTTTATCATTTTGAATCCATATCAAGAGGACTGGATGATAACGGACAGAAAGCAGAACGCTATAATAAGGAATCAGAATACTTCCGTCATAAATGGGAAAAGGTATTAAGTAAGGGCGATCCGTATTATAATCCCAATTTTTCCCTGGATAGAAGTGACTATTCTTTAAAAATATGATATTCTTTTAACGTATATAAAATGAGTTACTGGAGGTAAGAAGCATGAGTTATATGGATGAGTACAAGTTCTGGTTACAGGATGATTATTTTGATGAAGCAACAAAAAAAGAATTAAAAGAGATAGAAAATAATGAGGCGGAAATTGAAGACCGCTTTTACAGAGAACTTGAATTTGGTACCGGAGGACTTAGAGGTGTTATTGGTGCCGGCACTAATAGAATGAATATTTACACAGTAAGAAAAGCGACACAGGGACTTGCTAATTATATTATGTTACAGGGTGGAGAAAAAAAGGGAGTAGCAATTGCGTACGATTCCCGCTTTATGTCTCCTGAATTTGCTGACGAAGCAGCACTTTGTCTTGCGGCAAATGGCATCAAGGCATATGTTTTTGATTCCCTTCGTCCGACCCCTGAATTGTCTTTTGCAGTTAGAACCCTTGGCTGTATTTCAGGTATTGTAGTAACTGCAAGTCATAATCCGCCTGAATATAACGGTTATAAAGTTTATTGGGAGGATGGCGCTCAGATTACCTCTCCAAAAGATAAAGAAATCATTGAACAGGTAAAACAAGTTACAGATTATCACACAGTTAAAAGCATGAAAAAAGATGATGCCATTAAAGCAGGTCTTTATCAGGTAATTGGCAGTGAAATAGATGATGCATATATGGTTGAATTAAAGAAACAGATTATTTATCCACAGGTTATTACGGAAATGGCAGATGATATCAAAATTGTATACACACCATTCCATGGAACAGGTAACCTTCCGGTTAGAAGAATTTTAAGTGAACTTGGATTTAAACATGTTTATGTAGTTCCGGAACAGGAATTACCGGATCCTGAGTTTACGACGTTAGATTATCCAAATCCGGAAGACCCAAAGGCATTTACACTTGCACTTAAGCTTGCCAAAGAGAAAAACGCAGACATTGTTCTTGCAACAGACCCTGATGCAGACCGTCTTGGAATTTATGCACTTGATACAAAGAGTGGCGAATATGTACCTTTCACCGGAAATATGTCAGGTATGCTTATTGCAGAGTATATTTTAAGAGAACGTACTTTGACCGGTACTATGCCGGTTAATCCAGCACTTGTTAAGACAATTGTTACGACTAATATGGCAGATGGTATTGCTGATGAATACAATGTGAAGTTAATAGAAGTTCTGACAGGATTTAAGTACATTGGCGAACAGATTAAATGGTTTGAACAGTCAGGCTCTAATCATTATGTATTTGGTCTGGAAGAAAGCTATGGATGTCTTGCAGGAACACATGCAAGAGATAAGGATGCAGTTGTTGCTGTAATGTGCCTCTGTGAGGTTGCAGCATGGTGCAAAAAGCAGGGAATTACTCTGTGGGATCAGATGCTTAACTTATATGATAAATATGGCTACTTCAAAGAAGATTTATATACAATTACCTTAAAAGGAATTGATGGCTCCAAACAGATTGCAGCGATTATGGACAAATTAAGACAGAATCCACCTACACAGTTTGGTGAATTACAGGTTCTTTCCGTAAGAGATTATGAAAGTGGAAAAGTAAAAGAACTTGCAAGCGGTAAGGTGAGTGAGACGAACCTGCCTCAGTCTAATGTTTTGTATTTTGAACTTACAAATAATTCATGGTGCTGTGCAAGACCATCAGGAACAGAACCAAAGATTAAATTTTATATGGGTGTTAAAGGCAATAGCTTAGAAGATGCTGCAGAGAAAAATGCAAAGTTAACAGAAAACTTAAAAGCGATTCTTTAATCTCAGAGTGGAAATCACAATGATTGGTACAACAATTAAAAAAGCATTTTATTATTTAAAGAAAAACGGAATACAAGATACGATTTATGCATCCTGCGAACAGTTATCGGGCGTAAGCAGGATGCAGTATCGTTATGTGGAAATTTCAGAAAAAGAGGCGGCTATTCAGAGTCAGTTTTCATTTCCACGTGAGATTTTATTTAGCATTTTAGTGCCAATGTATGAGACGAATGAAGCGTATGCAAAAGCCATGATACAGTCTGTTTTAGGACAGACGTATTCCAATTTTGAATTAATATTAGCAGATGCATCGTCTTCAGATAAAGTAAAAAAGACGGTAGATTCTTTTGCGGATGAAAGAATAAAATATTTTAGAATTGCAGAGAACAAAGGCATTTCTGTCAATACAAATGAGGCATTAAAAAGAGCCAGGGGTGATTATATTGCATTACTGGACCATGATGACCTTTTGACAAGAGATGCTTTATTTTATATGGCAAAGGCCATTTATGAAGGCATGGAACAGGATATTACATATGCATATCTATATTCTGATGAAGACAAGTGTGATTCGGAGGCAGTAACGTTTTATGATCCCAATATAAAGCCGGATTTTAATTTGGACTTACTGTTATCCAATAATTATATCTGTCATTTTCTGGTTATGAAGGCAGAATTAATAAAAGAACTATCATTTCGACAGGAATTTGATGGTGCGCAGGATTATGATCTTGTATTGCGGGCGTATGCAAAAAAGGACACTAAGCAGGAAATTGGTCATGTAGATCGAGTGTTATATCATTGGAGATGTCACGAGGCTTCTACAGCAGCCAATCCCCAAAGCAAACTTTATGCATATGAAGCAGGAAAAAATGCTGTTCAGGATTTTCTAAATCATATGAAAATTGAAGCTTTCGTAGAACACACAAAGCACAATGGGTTCTATAGAGTGCAATACGGAAAAGATGGACTTAGTAAGCAAGAGACTGCAGAAGCAGTTTTTGAAAAAAGAAGCGATGTTGGGGTGCTTGCCGGAAATGTTTATAAAGGGAATAAAATAGTAAGCGGAATATTAGATGCAAACGGAATCTGTATCTATAAAGGATTAAACCGACATTTTAGCGGCTATTTACACCGAGCACATATGCAGCAGGATTGTGAGGCGGCAGATATCCGTAATTTGGCAGTACGTGAAAAACTGCGTCCCATACTTAATGAGATGCTGCAAAGCGAAAAACCAACAGATGAAGAAAGCAGAATCAAATTTAGTATGTTATTTTGCGAAGAAGTAAGAAAAAGAGGATATCGCATTTTATGGGATCCATTTTTTTAAAGGAGAAGCACATGAAAACAACCGTCATAATTCCAAACTATAACGGAAAAGATTTTTTAAAGGATTGTCTTGTGTCTTTAAAAGAATGTGTACCGGCAGATTTTTCTGTTTTAGTAGTAGATAATGGATCTGCGGATGGAAGTCTTACATTGCTTGATGAAAAGTTTTCGGATATCAAATATATTGCACTTCCTAAAAACACCGGGTTTTCAGGCGCTGTCAATGTGGGAATACAAAATGCCAAGACAGAATATGTCATTTTACTTAACAATGACACAAAAGTAAAAAAAGATTTTGTATACAATCTTGAAAAGGCAATGGATATAGATGATAAAATTTTTTCAGTAAGTGCGAGAATGCTTTCTATGCAGCAACCGGATATTATAGATGGAACCGGCGATTTGTACTGTGCACTTGGATGGGCATTTGCTCTTGGAAAAGGAAAAAAAACATCAGATTACTGCTTAAAGCAGGCAGCAGTTTTCAGTGCATGTGCAGGCGCAGCAATATATAGAACGGATTTAGTAAAGCAGATTGGACTTTTTGATGAGAATCATTTTGCATATTTGGAAGATGTAGATATCGGATATCGAGCAAGAATACACGGATATAAAAATATTTATGAACCGAGTGCGGTGTGTTTCCATGCGGGAAGTGGCTTTAGCGGTTCCAGATACAATGAATTTAAAGTCAGTCTTTCTTCTAAAAACAGCATTTATTTAATCTATAAGAATATGCCACTTTTACAGATAATTATTAATATTCCTTTTTTAATACTCGGTTTTTTAATCAAAATACTGTTTTTTATTAAAAAGGGACTGGGATGTGTTTATTTGAAGGGGTTATTTAACGGAATTCGTTTTTGCTTTACAAAGGAAGCGCGCGTACACAAAACACGTTTTAAATTAAAAAATCTTTTTAATTATATAACCATACAATTGCAGTTGTGGTGGAATATGGTACGTCGCTTAATACTTTTTTAAGTTGTGCTTTTTGTCATATTATTGTAATATATTAGGTATGTACGAAAACAGGTGGCATTATGATTAAAGATAATCAAAAATATTTTAACAGATTACATCTGTTGATAGATGCGCTGGTTGTTGCAGGATCTTATATGCTTTCCTGGTATCTCAAATTTGAGGGACCGTTTGCAGATAAGTCAAAGGGTGCACTGGAGATGGAATTCTATTTCAGTGCCATGTATGTTTTGATACCCGGTTATATTTTTCTCTATTATATAAACAGGATGTATACAGCCAAACGTGCACAGCGGATTGAAAATGAAATCGGTAATATTCTTCGCGCCAATGTCATGGGAGCGGTTGCTTTCATGGTATCTATTTATGCGTTTGGAATTAGAGATTTTTCCCGTGGTGTCATTGGTATATTCTTTATTTTAAATGTCGCATTTACAATTTTAGTTAGAAGTTTGATACGCTATTTTCTTCGTACATTTAGGAAGAAAGGCTATAATCTTAAATATATTTTGCTTGTAGGCTATTCCAGAGCGGCTGAGGAATATATCAATCGTATCAATGCTAATCCGCAATGGGGTTATGTAGTCCGGGGTATTTTGGATGATAAAGTCCCAAGAGGAACTACTTACCGTGGAGTAAAGGTTTTAGGGACAATTGCCAATCTGAATGTTATTTTACCGGTCAGTCAGTTAGATGAGATAGCAGTTACGCTTTCGCTGGCCGATTATGACAGATTAGAAGAAATAGTTAGTTTATGTGAAAAATCAGGAGTACATACGAAGTTTATTCCGGATTATAACAGTTTGATTCCAAATCGACCGTATACGGAAGATTTGATGGGATTACCGGTTATCAATATTCGTTATGTGCCTCTTACCAATACACTTAATATGATATCGAAAAGAGCAGTAGATATAGTTGGTTCTTTTTTAGGACTGATTATTATTTCACCGCTGTTGCTTGTAGTTTCCATTATTATTAAAATAACAAGCAAGGGACCAGTAATTTTCAAACAGGAACGAGTTGGACTTCATAATAAGACATTTAAAATGTACAAGTTTCGTACGATGTATGTACAGGCACCTGATGAAGAAGAGAAAGCCTGGACAGTTAAGGGTGATGCCAGAGTAACAAAAGTCGGAAGATTTTTGAGAAAGACAAGCATTGACGAATTACCACAGTTATTTAATATTTTAAAAGGCAATATGAGTATTGTAGGTCCAAGACCGGAACGTCCACAGTTTGTGGAAAAGTTTAAAGAGGAAATTCCGCGTTATATGATTAAACATCAGGTAAGGCCAGGTCTTACAGGATGGGCACAGGTAAATGGATATCGTGGCGATACCTCAATTCGAAAACGTATAGATTATGATTTATATTATATCGAAAACTGGAGTATGGCTTTAGATATAAAGATTATGTTTTTAACAATATTCAAGGGATTTATCAACGAAAATGCCTATTAAACTAGGGAGAATGTAAAAATGGCTACAGGAAAAACAAGTTCTAAATCAAAAGCACTTGCGAGAAAAAAAGCAAAAAAAAGAAAGAAAAAAATCATTTTGTTTATATTTGAAATTGTCTTATTGGCAGTTCTGTTATTAGTATTATTTGCAGTATTTAAAACTGACAAAATTCAGAAAATCAAGGTTAACGAAGAAGATATTGTGGTAAATGATAAAGTAGAAGCTAACCCATCTATGAAGGGATATCATAATATTGCATTATTCGGAGTTGATTCAAGAGACGGAGATTTAGGAAAAGGTACCCGAAGCGATACGATTATAATTGCTTCCATTAATGAGGATACAGGCGAAGTTAAATTATGTTCTGTATATCGTGATACTTACTTAAATCTTGGTAATGACACATATAATAAGTGTAATTCTGCTTATGCAAAAGGTGGACCGGAACAGGCAATTAACATGTTGAATATGAACATGGATATGAATATTACCAATTATGTTACGGTTGGATTTAAAGGTTTAATTGAGACAATCGATGCACTTGGCGGTATAACGGTCGATGTAAGAGAAGATGAAATTATACATCTGAATAATTATCAGATTAGTATGGTTGGAACTACTACAGATGGTAAGACGTTTGTCGCAGAGGAAGGCAAAGATTATACAGCTGTTACATCAGCCGGAACACAGACGCTGAATGGATTGCAGGCAACTGCATACTGTCGTATCCGTTATGTAGGCGATGATTTTATGCGTGCAGAGAGACAGAGAATGGTTATTGCAAAGGTTATGGAAAAAGCGAAGAAGGCATCCCCTTCTCAGTTAAACAGTATTTTAAATAGTGTATTGCCTAATGTAGCTACTAATTTAGATGTAGATGAAATGGCAGCAGTATTAGCTGATTTAACCAAGTATAATATTACAGGCAGTGACGGATTCCCATTTGAATCAAATAGAGCAACAGGCTCTGTAGGTAAAAAAGGAAGCTGCGTTATTCCAAATGACTTGTCTCAAAATGTTGTATTGCTTCATCAATTCTTATTTGATGATATGGAGTATACGGTATCAGATCAGGTTCAGCAATACAGTAACAAGGTATCCAGTGATACGGGATATTAAAAAGTATATTGTAACTTCAAAATATAATGGCGCCAGGCTTTAAAATACGCCAAATTAGACAGAGAAGAGTCTGTGTTGACAGACTCTTTTCTGCTAGTTATACTATTTTAGATGGTCACGATATGTAAGGGGAGTAAAGTGAAGATGACAGTTGACATAGTAATACCAACCTATAAACCGACTGCAGATTTTTTCCTTTTGATTAAAAAGTTAAAAGAACAGTCTATGAAGGTGAATAAGATTATTATTATGAATACCGAAGAAAAATATTTTGAAATTCTGACTTGTGGTACTCGTTTTTTGATGCACAATAGGGACTTGGATATTTTCCATCTTTCACGCAAGGAATTTGATCATGGTAAGACCAGAAATATGGGAGCAGCCAGATCAGATGCCGATTTTGTGGTCTTTATGACACAGGATGCCATGCCGGATTCCGTGAATATGATTCACAATCTGGTTACACCCTTAATTAAGGATTCTTCGATTGCAGTTTCCTATGCCAGACAGAAGGCCAAACCTGACAGCAGTGCAGTAGAAAAGATTACAAGAGAGTTTAATTATCCACCGAAAAGTCACATTAAATCTAAAAAGGATCTTCCACGTCTGGGTATCAAAACGTATTTTTGCTCTAATGTGTGCGCAGCCTATAATATGGAGATATTCAGAGAATTAAAAGGGTTTATATCCCATACAATTTTTAATGAGGATATGATTTATGCGGCAAAGGCAATAAAGGCAGGTTACAAAATTGCATATGTGGCGGAAGCTCATGTGATTCATTCGCATGATTATACGGTATTCCAACAGTTTCACAGAAATTTTGATCTGGGAATATCACAGGCAGATCATCCGGAGATTTTTTCCGGTGTTTCTTCAAAATCAGAAGGAAAAAAACTGGTCAGAACTACAATCAGAAAATTAAAACAACAGGAACTTGATAATAAGATTTTTCCATTTATCCTTATGTGTGGATCTAAATATCTTGGCTTTTTATTTGGAAAACATTATAAGCAACTACCGGAAAGATTAGTATATAAATGGAGTATGAATAAAATGTACTGGAGACAGTTATAGGAATGTAACCAATCTTGTTTTAAAGAAAGGAACATATTTATGTGCGGAATAGTAGGTTATATAGGAAAACAGCAGGCAGCCCCCATTATCTTAGATGGACTTTCTAAATTAGAGTATCGTGGATATGATTCAGCCGGAATGGCAATTTATGATGGACATAAAATTCAGATTGAGAAGGCAGCAGGACGTTTAAAGGTGTTAGAGGAATTGACACATGATGGGACGACTATGCCAGGGATGATTGGAATTGGACATACACGCTGGGCGACTCACGGAGCACCAAGTGATGTTAATTCACACCCACATTTTAATAAAGAGGAGACAATTGCAGTAGTACATAATGGTATTATTGAAAATTATCTTCCATTGAAAAAGAAACTTTTAGATAAGGGCTATGAATTTGTATCTGAAACGGATACAGAGGTTTTAGCACAGCTTTTAGACTATTATTATAAAGGAAATCCACTGGAGGCAATTACAAAAGTTCTGCATCGAGTAGAGGGTTCCTATGCACTTGGAATTATGTTTGCGGAGCATCCGGACGTGTTATATGCAGTTCGTAAGGATAGTCCTTTAATTGTTGGAAAAAGCAAGGATGGATGTTTTATCGCATCTGATGTTCCTGCTATTTTAAAATATACAAGAGAAGTATATTATGTGGATAATCAGGAAGTTGTCTGCATGAAGCAGGATTCTCTTAATTTTTATTCCGTAGATGAAGAAGAAATCAAAAAAGAGTCTGTTATGATTGACTGGGATGCTTCTGCAGCTGAAAAAGCCGGATATGAGCATTTTATGTTAAAAGAAATGCACGAACAGCCAAAGACAGTGACAGATACCATCAGCCCACGTATTAAGGACAATGATATTGTCATTGAAGAATTAGGTATGACAGATGAAGAGATTAAAAAGCTTAGCCGCATTCATATGGTTGCCTGTGGCTCTGCTTATCATGCAGCGGTTACCGGTAAGTATGTAATGGAAGGAATCGCCAGAATACCAGTAGAAGTAGATTTGGCAAGTGAATTCCGTTATAGAGACCCTATTTTGGAAGAAAATTCCATGGTAGTAGTCGTAAGTCAGTCAGGTGAGACAGCAGATACACTTGCAGCATTACGTGAATCCAAAAAGCGTGGATGTAAGGTGCTTGGAATTGTCAACGTGGTTGGTAGTTCAATTGCAAGAGAAGCAGATAATGTTATGTATACATGGGCAGGACCGGAAATTGCAGTTGCTACAACAAAAGCATATAGCGCACAGCTTGTGTCGTTATATCTTCTTGCTCTTAAGTTTGCAATGGTAAAAGGAAGCATCAACCAAAAAGACCTGCAGGGATATATTGAAGATATTAAAAAACTGCCGGATCAGATTGAATTACTAATGAATAATAAAGAGAGAATTCAGCGTTTTGCTAATAGATATATTGCAGCAAAGGATGTATTTTTCATCGGCCGTGGTGTGGATTATGCGATTTCACTTGAAGCTTCTTTAAAATTAAAGGAAATTTCTTATATTCACTCTGAAGCATATGCGGCAGGCGAATTAAAGCATGGAACGATTTCCCTTATTGAAGAAGGAACTTTGGTGGCAGCAGTATCTACACAGCCGGATTTATTTAAAAAGACTATCAGTAATATGGTAGAAGTAAAATCCAGAGGTGCTTTTGTACTTGCGGTTACAACAGTTGGTAATACTGAGATTGAAAAGGCAGCAGATTATGTTATTTATATTCCGCAGACGAATGCATTTTTTGCCAATTCACTTGCTATTATTCCGCTGCAGTTATTTGCATATTATGTTGCAGTCGGAAAAGGCTGTGATGTGGATAAGCCACGTAATTTGGCAAAATCTGTTACGGTTGAATAAGAGTTTTTCATAAAATTGAAATAAATTCATCACAAAATAAACACAATTTCTATTTATACTTATCATAGTTGATGAAGATGATTAACCAAATGAGGAGTTAACGCGAAGGAAAAGAGGTTATGTTATGATGGATTATGAAAACATGAACAATCAAAATCAAAATGAAAACGGTAGTACAAACAGAACAGGTACATCAAATGGCCTGTATTCCGGACAGACTTATTCCTATATGGATAATAACAGGTATCCGAATGATTATTCAAATACCTATGGAAGTACAGGAACGAGTCAGACGACCACTGGACCTAACAGAAGTTACATTCCACAGGAGCCCGTGAAAAAAGAAAAGAAAAAAAAGAACAATGGATTCTTAAAAAAGGCAATTGCAATTGTGGTTTTGGGTATTTTCTTTGGAGTCAGTGCAGGAGTTGCTTTTTATGCAGTAAATGCTGCAACGGGAATGAATAAAGCAACAACTGAAAAAACAGAGATTCCGGAAATGTCAGTAGAAGTGCCGGAAGTAACAGAGAGTAAGGCAGTGGCAGATACATCTGATTCCGAGATCGAGACTACCAACACGGAAACCATTACGGCAGTTGTAACAGACGTAACAGAAGTGGTTGATAAAGTAATGCCAAGCGTTGTTTCTATTACGAACACATATACAGCAACACAAAGCTTTTTCGGACAGAATTATTCAAGCGAAGGAGAAGCAAGCGGTTCAGGTATTATTGTAAATGAAAATGATAAAGAGCTTTTAATTGTTACCAACAATCATGTGGTAGAAGATGCAGATGCATTAAAGGTACAGTTTATTGATGGAGAAGTAGTTGGCGCTCAGATTAAGGGTACCGATTCCAATATGGATTTAGCCGTTATCGCAGTACAGTTAGATGATATGAAGGATACTACCAAGGAGAGCATTTGTATTGCTAAGTTAGGTGATTCGGATTCCTTAAAAGTAGGAGAACCTGCAATTGCTATTGGTAATGCATTAGGATATGGACAATCAGTTACAACCGGTGTAATCAGTGCATTGGATCGTCAGATAGCAATGGAAGAAGATGGCTCGACAACAGGTAAGCTGATTCAGACAGATGCAGCTATTAACCCTGGTAATTCAGGGGGAGCATTATTAAATGTTAAAGGCGAAGTAATTGGTATTAACTCCAATAAGATTGGTGGTTCTACAATAGAGGGCATGGGCTATGCCATTCCAATTTCATCTGCAGAGCCAATTATAGAAGAGTTAATGAACAAAGAGACAAAAGATAAGGTTGATGAGTCTAAAAAGGGATTTTTAGGAATCTCAGGTATCAATGTAACCAACGATGTTGCACAGATGTATGGTATGCCTCAGGGTGTATATATTGCACAGGTATATGAGGGTACTGCAGCAGAAGCAGCTGGACTTATGAAAGGCGATATTATCAGCGGATTTGAAGGCAGTAGTGTCGGAAGTATGGAAGACTTACAGGGATATCTGGAGTACTATGAAGTTGGAGAAACAGTATCACTTACAATTCAAAGAACATCCGGTGGTGATTACAGAGAGCAGGAAGTATCTGTTACACTTGGTACTCAGGCAGAGGCATCATCAGAATTTGAAGGCAGATAATAGTAAAACTAATACAAGAAAGTAGGAAAAGAGGGTATGCCAGATAATATAGATGATATAAAAGAACAGGATAAAGAATATGAAGACGTATGTTTTATCTGCAGACGTCCGGAAAGTAAAACAGGCAAGATGTTTCAGCTTCCTAATCATATTACAGTATGTAACGATTGTATGCACAAGACGATGGAGACAGTCAGCCAGTATGATTATCAGGGACTTTTGAACAATCAGGATATGATGAATGATTTTTTGAAAGCTACGACGGTTCCACCTACGGATAAAAAAGAAGAAATAACAGCTGATGAAGAAGAGACAAAGGAAGAACCAAAAGAAAACGAGACAAAAGCACCTTTTAAAGGATTTCCTAACATCAGTTTTGTAAATCTTGCTGATTTGCAGGGAGAAGGCGGAATCCCCAATAGACAGCGTGTCAAAAAGAAAAAAAGTGATAAGCCAGTTTTAGATATTAAAAATATCCCACCGCCACACAAGATTAAAGAGCAGTTAGATGAATATGTTATCGGACAGGAACATGCTAAAAAGGTAATTTCTGTTGCAGTTTATAATCATTACAAACGTGTTGTAACAGACAGCATGGATAAAATTGAAATTGAAAAATCCAACATGCTGATGATAGGACCTACCGGATGTGGTAAGACATATCTTGTTAAAACACTGGCAAAATTATTAGATGTTCCGCTTGCCATTACAGATGCAACCTCTCTTACAGAAGCAGGTTATATTGGCGATGATATTGAAAGCGTGGTTTCTAAGTTATTAGCAGCTGCGGATAATGATGTAGAACGTGCACAGCAGGGTATTATTTTTATCGATGAGATAGATAAAATTGCCAAGAAAAAAAATAACAATTCCAGAGATGTCAGTGGAGAATCGGTACAGCAGGGTATGCTTCGCTTATTAGAAGGCGCAGACGTAGAAGTGCCTGTTGGTGCTACAAGTAAAAATGCCATGGTTCCACTTACAACGGTAAATACGCGCAATATTTTATTTATTTGCGGTGGAGCATTTCCAGATTTGGAAGAAATAATCAAACAGCGCCTAAATAAAAAGACAGCCATTGGTTATGGCGCAGATTTAAAAGACAAATACGATAAAGATAAAAATATCTTAGGTAAAGTGGCAGTAGAGGATTTGAAAAAATTTGGAATGATACCGGAATTTATCGGACGACTGCCTATTATTTATACGTTGCAGGGATTTACAAAGGATATGCTTATTCGTATACTAAAAGAGCCTAGAAATGCAATTTTAAAGCAATATCAGAAGTTATTAGAGCTAGACGAAGTTAAGCTTGAATTTGATGAGGGTGCACTGGAAGCAATTGCAGAAAAAGCACTGGAGAAGGATACCGGAGCAAGAGCATTGCGTGCTATTATTGAAGAATTTATGCTTGATATCATGTATGAGATTCCAAAGGATGATAATATCGGCCGTGTAGTAATTACAAAAGAATATATCGAAGGAAACGGTGGTCCGGTTATTGATATTCGTAATAATGCAGTTACTTTAGAAGAAAGAGATAATCTGAACGAAATAGAGGTCAAAGCATAGGATATTAAAAAAGGAATTTCCTATGGCAGAAATAACCTGCAGAGAAAAAATATTATCCAATGACTATGCAGACTGGATAATTGATTTTCCTTTTACAGATGAATTACGAAATCTTGCACAGGAGAATTACGACTATTGTTATGACCCGGTAGATGATGAAATAGGCGTTATTTCGGTGAGAAGAGACCAACTGGCAAATATTAGCCTATTGTCATTTGATTATCAGTATCTTCCGGATTTATATGGACTGGCACAGATTGAAGAAAATACCAATGGAGTAAATGGAGTTTTCAATCCACAGCCTCTTTTAGACAGTGGGATGATATCAGTGCAGCACTCACCATTAAATCTTACAGGCAGAGGTGTGATACTGGCTTTTTTGGATACCGGCATTGACTATAATAATGCAGTTTTTAAGAATAATGATGGGACAACAAGAATATTGTCCATATGGGATCAAACCATCCAGGAGGGAACACCTCCGGATGGTTTTTTATATGGGACAGAGTATACAAGAGAAGAAATTAATGAGGCAATTCGTTCAGAAGATCCATATGCTGTTGTTCCATCAAGAGATGAAAATGGTCATGGAACCAGAATGGCAAGTGTAGCGGCCGGAAGTATGATAGGAGAAGGGATTGGGTTCCTTTCACCAGCATATGACTGTGAAATTATAGTTGTAAAATTAAAGGAATGCAAAGAGTATCTTAGAGACTATTTTTTGATTCCATCCGAAGTACCAGCGTATCAATCTAATGATATTATAATGGCTATGCGTTATCTTGATACATTTGCAAGGGCATTTGCTCGTCCTGTCGTGTTTTGCTTGGGAATAGGGAGTAGTTATGGGGATCATTTAGGGTATAGTATTCTTGCTCGCTATTTAACGGATATCGCAACCAGACAAAGCAGAGTTGTTATGCTGCCCGGTGGCAATGAAGGGAATGCAGCACATCATTTTTCGGGACAGTTGTCTATCCCAAATGAAACAGGAGTACTTACTACTAACAGCATTGATATGGAGATTCGTGTCGGAGAAAATGAAATAGGATTTCTGCTGCAGATATGGGTGGCAGCCCCGTCTTCTTTATCAGTATCAATTCGTACTCCGGGCGGTGAAGTAGTACCAAGGACAACAGTTCTTTTTCAACGTAATCTGCAATATAATTTTGTCTATGAAAGAACCATAATAACAGTTGATTATGCATTAATAGAGCCCGGTTCAGGTGATGAATTAATATTGGTGCGCTTTCAAAATCCAACTCCAGGAATATGGACGATTGTGGTGTCAAATGATACACAGATTCAGAATACGTATTTTAATGCCTGGCTCCCAATTACACAGTTTTTATCTTCACAGACCTATTTTCTAAGGCCTGATCCGGAAATGACATTGACCATTCCTTCCTATGCAGAAGAAGCCATTTCAACCTCTACTTATGACAGTTTTACGAATAGTTTCTACACTAACTCAGGAAGAGGATTTTCGAGAAGTATGCGCCTCAAACCTGATTTTGCATCACCTGGCGTTAATATTTCCACGGTGTATGGAAGCCTGGGAGGATTTCCCGTTGTTTCGTCAGCGACTGGATCTTCTCTTGCGGCGGCATTAGCTTCCGGTGGGGCGGCTCAGTTTATGCAATGGGCCGTTACGGATATGAATTCTCCCTATATAAGAAGTACTGAGGTTAGGAATTATCTTATTCGTGGAGCATCAAGGGATCCAGGTCTTACTTATCCAAACAGACAATGGGGATTTGGAAGACTTAATATTGAAGGTATATTTAATGCACTTTCGAGAGTTTAGTTTTTTTTCTTTGATGTATGATGCCAGATGTGATTTGGCTGTGCCATAAAGGTTGGATAACGTATTAATAATGTTTTAAGTGCTGAAAAATTAAACGGAATTAATGGCCAAAAATAACTTTTCCCGGCAAAAACCGGAGTTGTGAAAATTGGTAATCCGATTAATACTAAGCCAATAAGGAATCCGGAAAGATGAA
>CAZAQH010000004.1:18445-59073 GCA_964487395.1 uncultured Lachnospiraceae bacterium
AAGGAAAAGACAGATAAAGCGAATAATACGAATATACGTACCAACGACTGTGCTTTTATAATAGTCCTCAGGACTTTGGGTAAATTGAAACAGTGAGCATGGAAGAATAAGAGCAGCCGGTGTTGTATCAACCATTAAAAGAACGTAGCCCTCCATTAGGTAACTGCAGGCTACGTCAGGCCGCTCTGTTGAAAAGAAGGCAGGCAGTGGATGATACCATCTTTTATGCAACAATAGTTCTTCTAAACTTTTCATCCCCATTGTCAGGGAATCGGCATCTATACCGGAAAGTTTTTTCCTGATTTGTAGAAGTAAATCTTCTTCGGCAAGCCCATTCATAAAGGCAATCACAATATCGGTCTTGCTTTCTTTTCCAATAGAGGTAATCTCAAATGTTAATTTTGGTGAACGGATTCGTCTTCGTATCATATTTGTATTAAAAAGAACCGTTTCAACGAATCCATCCTTGGCTTCGCGAATTATTTTCTCTGTTTCAGGTTCGCTGATACCGCGGGTGGGATACGAACGTGTATCTAAAATGAGTGCCTGTTCAAATCCATCCAAAAAAAGAATACCAGGTCCACTTAATACATTTTTTATCAGAATATCCCAGTTAGAAGTAAGCGTCACCTGAGCATAACCAATTTTCTGCTCCACTAATTCCTTCATAATACAGGGATTTAGATTATAATAGTAAAGTGGGTTTTGAAGGTTGGAAAAAATATCCTGAAGAAGATCCAACTTACAAAGTCCATTGATTCCAATGAAATATCCGGAAATATTGCCGAGCGTTATAGTCCTTGTTATGATGTCAAAACTATTTGAAATGGGAAGAATGGATTTGGCTGTTGTAATATTTTCCTGAAGAGATTTTGAGAGTATCATGGTTTTGTCTTGTGCTCCTTTGTGGTATAATGTTTATAGTTATTATTCTGAGGAAATGATATTTTATTCAATTTTCAAAGAGAGAGAAAGGAAGAATTATGTTTCATATATTAATAACAACCTTGCTTTTTGGAACGGATAATTTGATAAAACATCAGCGTGAAGAAAATCCGGATGAATATGACATGGCAAATGGTAATATTCATGTTACCACGTATCATAATTATGGAGCTTTTCTAAATCTTGGTGATAAAAAAACAGCAATTGTGAAAGCAATATCACTTATTCTAACATTAATTCTAAGTTTAATTTTTGTATTTACCTTTTCAAAGCATGGAAAAGGGCTGTTAAAGACTGGACTTGCGATTTTATTAGGAGGAGCTTTTTCAAATACGTATGATCGTTTAAAAAGAGGATACGTAGTAGATTATCTCAATTTTCCAAAGGCACCGGGCAAACTGAAAAACGTTATATTTAATATTTCTGATTTTGCTATTTTAATTGGAGCACTGATTGCTACGCTGCATTCAAAGTAGGAACAGGAGATATTCAGATATTTGAGTGATATGTACAAAATGTAAAATATTTGATATAATTTCAGATATTGAGAATTAGCATTATCCAGAAAGTACGAATGGAAGGACATGGTATATTATGAGCAAGAAAAAAGTAGTTGTTTCACTGGGACATGAGGCACTGGGATATACAACGAAGGAACAGTGGGATGCTGTTAAGGTTACAGCAAAAGCATTGGCAGATATTGTGGAGGCAGATTGTCAGATGACGATTACTCACAGCAATGGACCACAGGTTAGTATGATTCATAAAGCCATGACAGAGTTACGCAGAGTATACACTGACTATACTCCGGCTCCTATGTGTGTATGTAATGCAATGAGCCAGGGATATGTTGGATACGATATTCAAAATGCATTACGGGCAGAACTTCTTATGAGAGGCAATTCAACCCCTGTAAGTACGATTTTGACGCAAGTTAGTGTAGATCCATATGATGAGGCCTTTTATGAGCCGACGAAAGTCATTGGAAGAGTTATGACAAAAGCAGAAGCAGATATCGAAGTTGAGAAAGGGAATTATGTAACAGAGGTTCCGGGCGAAGGCTTCCGCAGAGTAGTTGCGGCTCCACAGCCACTTGATATCATGGAAATAGATACAATACGTACACTTGCAGATAATGAACAGGTAGTAATTGCCTGCGGTGGTGGTGGCATTCCGGTTATTGTACAAAAAGAAGCCTTAAGAGGTGCATCGGCTGTTATTGAAAAAGACAGTATAGCAGGTAAGCTTGCAGCAGATTTAAAGGCAGAACAGTTATTTATCTTTACAAGTGTAAAGCATGTATTTAAGAATTACAAAAAAGAAAATGAAATGCCAATCAGAAATATGACAGTGGCAGAAGCCAGAGAATTTATCAAAGAAGGACAGTTTGAAGAAGGCACAATGCTTCCCAAAATTGAAGCTGCGATAGAATACTTGACTAAGGTTCCAAGTGGAAAAGTAATTATCACATCACTTGATTTTGTAGATGAAGCATTACAGGGAAATGCAGGAACATTGATTACAGCATAATAAAATATTAAAAAAAGGGATTCCAATTGGAATCCCTTTTTTATGTGAAACTGGGCAGAGTAAAATTTCTTTAAAAATTTGTGTTGACATACAATGTTTCATGATGTATGATTCAATACATACAAAACCTAGAGAGTAAGTAGGAAATGTACAAAAGATAAATGCATTTAATCTGGATTTAACAAAAAACATGAAAATTGATGAAAAAAAGAAGGAGAAAAGGGATATGAGTGACATTAAGAAAAGTGCAATTGATTTAATCGGAAATACCCCAATTTTGCAAGTTGACAATTTTATGAAAAAAAATGGGATAAAAAATGCAAGAATTCTTGCGAAATTAGAATATTTGAATCCAGCTGGTAGTATCAAAGATCGTGCAGCATTGAAAATGATACAGGATGCTGAGGAGAAAGGATTATTAAAACCAGGGGCAACCATTATTGAACCAACCAGTGGTAATACAGGTATTGGTATTGCATCCGTAGCAGCTTCCAAAGGATATAATGCTGTTTTAACTTTGCCGGATACCATGAGTGTAGAGAGAAGAAATTTATTAAAAGCATATGGAGCACAGATTGTTTTGACAGAAGGAGCCAAAGGAATGAAGGGAGCTATTGCGAAAGCGGAAGAACTTCGTGATAACACACCGGGTGCAGTTATTTTAGGACAGTTTGATAATGACGCAAATGCACTTTCACATTATGAGACAACAGGACCTGAAATTTGGAGAGATACAGACGGAAAGGTCGATATTCTTGTTGCTTCTGTTGGAACAGGAGGAACGATTACCGGAACCGGAAGATATTTAAAAGAACAAAATCCTAATATTCAAATAGTAGCAGTTGAGCCGGCATCATCAGCTGTTTTATCGGGAGAACAGCCTGGACCACATAAAATTCAGGGAATTGGAGCAGGATTTATTCCAAAAGTATTGGATACTTCCATTTATAATGATATTATAAAGATTGAGAATGATGATGCATTTGCAGCCGGAAAAGAATTTGCCAGAACAGAAGGCATTTTAGTGGGCATTTCTTCAGGAGCGGCATTACATGCAGCACATCTTCTGGCAGAGAGAGAAGAGAATAAAGGAAAAAATATCGTTGTTATTTTACCGGATTCCGGAGACCGTTATTTATCCACTCCACTTTTCCAGGAAGAGTAAAAGTGTTTTGTTTCATCATCAGAAGAAAATGAGCAAGGGAAAAAATTATGACTAAGAAAACATTATTTCTACTATTTACATTCATTATTTCAATGGGTATGTTATCTGCCTGTTCTAAGAGTGAATCAAACGGAGTATCTGATAATGCTTCCGAAATAACAACTTCTGAGAAAGAGACAGTGACAACTGAAACAACCTCTGCTACAGAAGCCACCTCATCTGTGGCAGAGATAGAAGAAGAGCCAACAGCTCAGATTAAAGGTACAATTACAGTTGCAATAAATGGTGTGTTGCAAAATGAGATATTAAAGCAGGCAGCGCCCCTTCTTTTAAAAGATGGATGGGAATTGCAGATTACAGAGTGCGATGATTATACAAAACCTAACGAAATGGTAGAAAATGGGGAATGTGATGCCAACTATTTTGAACATCAGGAGTATTTAACAATTTATAATGAAAAAAATGATAAGAGTCTTGTCGGAGTAAGAGCAATTCATTATGAACCGCTTGGTGTATATTCTTTAACAGAAAAGAGTCTTAATAATCTTAAGAGTGGTACCAAAATTGCAATTCCAAATGATATAATTAAAAGAGCACGTGCATTACTTTTATTACAGGATAAAAGAGTCATTACATTAAGAGAGGATGTTTCACTTACCGCAACGGTTAGCGATATAGTGGACAATCCTAAAAATGTGGAACTTGTAGAAATGGATGAGGCTGAAATCCCAGGAACACTGTCAAAGATTGATTTTGGGATAATAGATGGTAATCATGCCATAGGTGCCGGATTTAATCCGGCAAGAGATACGATTCTTTTAGAAGATTCTTTTTCGCAGGCCGGACAACAATACGCCTGCCTTCTTGTCGTAAAGGAAGGTAATGAAAATAATGAAAAAGTGAAAGCTTTATTAAAAGTATTGACTTCGGATGAAATCAAAAAATATATTACAAATAATTATTACGGCTCAGTTCTTCCGTTTTAAGATAAGGATGGTGACATGAAGTGAAGATATCCACAAAGGGTAGATATGCAGTGCGGGTTATGCTTGATTTAGCTATGAATAATACTGGTGAGTGTATCAAGGTAAAACAAATTGCCAAACGTCAGGGAATATCAGAAAAATATTTAGAGCAGATTATAGCAATTTTAAATAAAGCAGGATATGTTAAGAGTGTTAGGGGAGCACAGGGAGGTTATCGTATAGCAAGGGATCCCGAATGGTATACTGTTGGGATGATTTTGCGACTGACAGAGGGAAGTCTTTGCCCGGTAGCATGTTTGGAGGATGAAGTAAATGAATGTGAACGCTGTGATACCTGTGAGACTTTAGAAGTATGGAAGGATTTACAGGAAGCAATTAATGGAGTTGTAGATCATGTCACAATAGCTGATTTGGTGGAGCGTCAGCAAAAAAGAATGGAAAATATGAATTATTCCATATAAAGAATATACGGGGGATGTAAACTTGAAAAAATGGACAATGACATTGAAAAATAAATGGTATCTGATTTTAGTAGGATTATTACTCTTCATGCAGGCAGTGGTATTTCTTGTTTTTCGTGAAAACAGTTATATTGCTGTGCATGACAATCTGGATTTGTTTATTGCACATTTACAGATTATGAAGAATAATCATGCTTTTTTTGCGCACGATACACTTCTTCCAATGTTAGGTGGAATCAGCAGAGACACCTTTGGTTCGGAATTTTCATTATATAATATTTTGTTCTTTTTATTCCCGAATTTTGTGGCATATATGATTGGTTATGCTTTGAAAATATTGATTGGTTTTTTTTCATTCCTTTTACTTGCAAAGGATATCTATAAAGATAAATTTAATGAGTATAAGGCAATCCTTATAGTAATCGCACTGGCATTTGGATTGATACCGGTATTTCCCACATACTCGATTGCGTTTACTTCCATTCCGCTTATTATATATTTACTAAGAAAAATTTACAGAGAACCAAAGTGGTATTTATTTCTTTTTGTTTTTTGCTATCCGTTAGTTTCCTATTTTTCTTATTTTGGGTTTTTTATATTGGCATACTTGGTTTGTGCGGTTGTCATTTTATGGATTAAGGATAAGAAGTTTCCACTTGGTATTTTTTGCTCATTGATTATTTTATCAATGGGCTATATGCTTTTTGAGTATAGATTGTTTAAAGAAATGTTGTTTGGAAGTACGATCACAATCAGGACTACAATGGTTGGCAATGATTTTTCTTTTGTGGAGATTCTGCAATCAATCGGTTCTGTATTTGTTAATACAATTTTTCATGCGCAGGATTCTCATTTTTATGTTGTTTTGCCGGTGTGTATAGTTGGTATTGTTGTGATTAATTTCTTCTATATTAAAGGGAAACAATATAAAAAGATTTTGACGGACTCTTGCAACCTTACTTTTTTCTTTATTGTATTCAACTGTATTATTTATGGTATTTATGATTGCGAAGTATTTCGGACATTAATTGAGACGTTAATTCCACAGTTAACCGGTTTTCAGTTTAACAGAACATTATATTTCAATTCATTTTTATGGTATGCATTACTTTTCCTTGTATTGAAAAAATTTTATGATACAAGAAAAACGGCATGGAAGAGATTTGCTAATGTAATTGTTGTTATAACTGTTTTGATTGTGATGTTTGAGCCACAGGTATACAATGACTTTTATTATACTTGTTATAATCAGGCTTATAAAATAATTAAAGACAAAGAACCAAGTAATTTAAATTACAGGGAATTTTATTCAGAAGACTTATTTACAGAAATTAAGGATGAAATTGGATATAATGGTGAATGGTCTATAGCATATGGTATGCATCCGGCAGTCCTTCAGTACAATGGAATATCGACTTTGGATGGCTATCTTGGTATGTATTCTGTTGAATATAAAGAGAAATTTAATAAACTAATCGCTCCGGCACTTGAAAATAGCGATTATTTCCGTGATTATTTTGATACCTGGGGAGCCAGAGCCTATGTTTATTCAGGGTCTGATGAAAATACGTACAAAGAAGTTAGGAATTTAGAACTTGCAGATAATTCTCTTAATATAGATATAGATGCATTTAAAGAGTTAGATGGTAAATATATTTTTTCAAGAATTGCCGTTGACAATCAAGAAGAATTAGGACTTGATTTGATTGGCAGTTATAAAGAAGATAGTTCACCATATATCATTTATGTTTATACGGTTCGTTGACAATAAAAATACAAGATGTTATGATTGTGGTTGTTTACAAAGCAAATTAGTCATTATAATATTTTAACTAAAAATAGAAGAAAGAGAAAAAATATGTCAATTAGAATACACAATTTTATGGGAGTCGTAGGTTGGACTTTACAAAAAAAACTTCCTAAATTATCAAGTGAAAGTTATTTAAAATTACAGTTTATCAGTAGAAGAAAATCACAGAAAGCATATATAGATTATTTTTTAGGTCAAGAAGAGACACCATTTCCACTTGTTGTAAATCTTGAAACAATTAATCGCTGTAACAGTACCTGTTCTTTTTGCACAGCTAATAAAAATGCAGAAAAACGTCCTTATATGAGAATGGAAGATGATTTATTTTATAGTATCATTGATCAGCTTAAGGAATGGGGATTCAAAGGCCACCTTACTTTATATGGTAATAATGAGCCTTGGCTTGATACCAGAATAGTAGAATTTCATAAATATTGTCGTGAGCAGTTACCAGACTCCTTTATATTTATGTCAACCAATGGGCTTCTTTTAGATATTGAAAAAGTGAAAGCCATTACACCATATGTTAATCAATTAATTATTAATAATTATTGTCGTGATATGAAGCTGCATGACAATGTAAAAGAGATTTATGCTTATGTACAGAGTCATCCACAGGAATTTGAAAATGTTGAAATATTGATTCAAATGCGTTATATGGATGCTGTTTTGACGAATCGTGCAGGCAGTGCACCAAATAAAAAGAATGATACAAAGATTATTAAAGAAACTTGTCTGATGCCATTTACGGATATGTTTATTTTCCCAGATGGAAGAATGGGAATATGCTGTTGCGATAATTTTGAAGTGACGAATCTTTCCGATTTAAAAGAAATTCCGCTTAAAGAAGCATGGAACAGCAAGGAATATCAGGAATTAAGACTTGCAATTAAGGATGGAAGACAGCAATATCCATTCTGTAAATTCTGTGATTTCATTGATGCAGGACTTAGAATGGATACGGTAAATGATGTGTTACAGCATCGTGATGCGGTCCATGGTGCTCGTCAGTCATTATTTTCACATAGTAAATAAAAGAGAATATATTATGCCAGACATTTGTCTGGCATAAAAAATATATTACTAAAGAGTAAAGTGAGGGGACTATATGCTCAGTATTTTACTGAATTGGCTATACATGGGTGGCATGATTTATGTGTGTGGCTGTTTTTTGATGCAGTTATTTACGAAGTTGGTGCATAAGGAGCAATCAGTAGATTTCGTCTCGGTAATGTTTGCAGGGATTGTATTTACTACTTGTTATGCACAGGTATTCAGTATATTTTATAAGGTATCGTTTTTAGCTAATGTCATGCTTATTATATTTGCCTGCATCTATTGTATTGTCCAGAGAAAATATATGAGTAATAGGATAATACTTGCTTACCAAAATTTTAAGGGAATTAGTATATTCCAAAAAAGAATTGCTGTTATTGGTCTTTTTTTAGTAATAGTAGCTTTTTCAATGTCATCAGCGGGACCTGCGAAGTTAATTGATACAGACTGGTATCATGCACAGACTATCAGATGGATTGAAGAATATGGCTGTGTGAAAGGTGTTGCCAATCTTTTTTATGAATTAGGTTTTAATAGTGCACAACATTATTTTGATGCACTTTTTAGTATGAAATGTTTTATTGGACAATCTTTGCGTGGTACCGGTGGCTTTTTCGGTCTACTTATTTTTCTGCATGGTTTTTTACGCCTTCTTTCTTTTAAAAATAGAAAGAATCATATAGCAGATGCGTTAGCCATTTGGGAGATTGCATACAGTATTATTATTACGGCTTTTTATGCTGATCCCTATACGGATACAATGCCCAATATGATTATTTTGTTCATTCTGACAGAATGGATGTCAATGTTGGAAAAGAAAGAGGAGGATGTTGAAAAATTTGCACTTCTTTGTATCTTAGGAGTGTTTGCAACGTTAGCTAAGACATCAGCGGCCATGGTAGTGCTTTTGAGTATTTATCCAATTTACCTTTTAATAAAGAAAAAACGGAAAAAAGAGATTCTTTTATATTTGATAATAGGATTTACCATTTCAATTCCTTATCTTGCGACAAACATCATTACAACGGGATATCCGATTATTTTATTGACGGAATTGGATTTTATTCCTGTTAAATGGAAAATAGATTCAGAAGTAATTAATTATATGCGGGACAATATGATTCAATTTTCAAGAATGCCATTAGGAGAGATGGGAGAAGCACTGGATTGCGGGCTGCGTTGGATACCGGAATGGTTTAGAAATGAATCTATTAGTCATCAGGTATTATATATTTCTATCTTGGTACTTGTGTTGTTTGATTTATATTTTATTATTAAAAATATTATTACATGGATTGTAAAAAAACAGCCATTGAGTGATGGATGGATGATTTTGCCAAGAATATGTATTTATATTGGTCTTACATATTGGCTGCTTACAATACCACAGGTAAAGTATTGCTGGTCATATCTTATTTTCCCGGTGGCAGTTATACCGGTATATTACTTTGAACGAAATGTTTCAAAAAAGAAAATATTTTCTAAGGCCTTACTGGCTTTAGCCGCGGGATTATTGATTTTATATACTGGGTTTTATGGATTGCGTACTATAAAATATATGGTTGGAAGTGTTCCTCACAATCTGGTTATGCAACAGGATTATGAGAATCATGTTTTTAATACAGTAGAAAAAAATGGTCATACTTTTTATACAAGAATAGAAGATGGGGATATTGTTTGTGGCTATTATATTTTCCCTTATCTTGATAACGATGAACACTTGGATGAACTTGTAATTGGAGATGATTTAGGAGATGGATTCTACTTTGAATAAGGAAAATATGGTAAAAGTTTTTTTGCGTAAGTATCATTCATATTTAACTATTATCATAGTGGCTGCTTTATTAGAAGCGGTGATTGGTAATTACTCTGCTTTTAGGAGTGCGTTATGTAAACAGATAACAATGGCGGAGAATATGCAAATGGATGAAGATGGAGTTTTCAGGACAAATGTGTATCCCATCAATCAAGATGTGAAAAATATATACATTGATTTAGAATTGGAAAATTGTGAAGAAGCAGAAGTTACAGTCAGTATAAGTGATGAAGGGGATACTTATCCTTATGATATTCCATCTTTTTATGTTGTGCCTTCCGAGCGCTCTACACATTATACAAACCTGTATCCATTTGGAGAAATAAAGGATATTCAGATTTCGGTTTCGGTACCAGAGTGGGCAAAAGCAGACAATATTAAAATTATCGCGAACAATCCAAAGCCTTTTTCATTTAAATGGATTCGCTTTTTAATTGTTGCTATTATTTCCTGTTCTATTCTTATGGTATGGAACGAGAGAATTATTTATCAAATTTATTGTAAGAGGAAAAGCAGACAGCAATTTATTGTTATTTTGTGTACACTTGCCATAATGATTGTTATGGGAGGATTTTTAGTCCGTTCGAATCCGGAGAGTGTGCGTTCTCCGTGGAGGCATCAGCATCAATATCAGGAATTAGCAAAGGCTATATCAGAGGGAACGATTGCATTACCGATTGAGCCGGATGAGAGGCTATTAAATGCTCCTAATCCATATGATACGATTGCGCTACAAATGGAGGATATTCCGTTTCAGATGGATCATGCATATTTTGAGGGAAAATATTATGTGTATTTTGGAATTATTCCCGAAGTATTGTTTTATTTGCCTTATTTCCTTTTAACAGGTCATGATTTACCCAATTATATGGCAATGTTTGCGTTTTACTCTGCATTCTGTATAGGTATTTTTGGATTAATATGGGAACTAATTCATAAATATGGAAATAAAGTCCCATTTTTTCAATATATTTTATTGTCAGTGAGCATTTGCGGTGGAATTAATTATATTTTCATGGCGGCCAGACCGGATTTATATAATATTCCAATTATGGCAGCGAATTGTTTTGTAGTCTGGGGTATCTTCTTATGGCTTAAAGGAATTGCAAGCGAGCATAGAAAGAGTTTGTGGTATTTTTCAGGCTCTCTATCGATGGCTATGGTTGCCGGCTGTAGACCACAAATGCTATTGTTTTCCTTGATTGGCGTAGTTTTATTTTGGGATGAGATTAGAAATAAAAGAAAACTGTTTTCTAAAAAATCATGGAAAGAGACAATTCTAATCTGTATGCCATATCTTTTGATTGGAATACTTGTATTTTGGTATAATGCAGCCAGATTTGGTTCTGGTTTTGACTTTGGTGCAACTTATAGTCTGACCTCAAATGATATGAATCACAGAGGATTTAATTTATCCAGGGTATCCCAGGGATTATTCAGTTTCTTTGTTCAACCGGCTACGATTAAGAGTTCTTTTCCCTTTATCTTTTCAAGTCGATTAGATAGTGTCTATATGGGAAAAAACATGACTGAGTTTACCTTTGGTGGCATTTTTGCATCGAATTCTCTTTTATCTGTAATCATATATTGGCTTTGTATCCGCAAACAGAAGTTTAAAGGTGAACGTAAATGGCTTGCCTGGGTTATGTGTATTTGTTCTTTCATTATTGCGGTATTTGATGTAAATGGGGCCGGTATTTTACAACGTTATATGTCAGATATGATATTTGGCTTTACATTTACAGCGGCTTTAATGTGGATTACGTTACTGAGTCATCACGATGAAAACAATGATTTTCGTGTATGGTCAAGAGTATTTTATATGTTGGTTTTATGCGGATTGTTTTATAGCTTTTTTGCTGTATTTGCAAAAGGAGATACTGTTTGTTTACAGAATGATAATTCGGTTCTGTTTTATAAAGTTGCATCATATTTTAAGTTTTAAATGGGCAGTAATGTCTTAAAATATATTGAAATACTAACATAGAAGGAAAAAATAATGAAAAACAGAAAAAAAATACCATTATTAGTATTGATAATGGTAGTCATCATGGTTTTTAGCGCATGTAACGGACAAATAGTCAGTAATTCATCTTCTGTATCTACGACTTCGCCAGAAGAAACCACACAGGAAACGACTTCTACGGATGCTACGGAAGTAGATACGCAGGAAAATACAGAAAAGCAGGAGACAAGTTCAGCATCTGAGAATACGATATCTGAGAATTCAATATCAGAAAATTCAGTATCGGAAAATGAGATAGCGATTGCTTATAAGACATTTGATGAAGCCAAAACAATGTATGTAATCAGTCCTGTAAATGTTAGAAAGGGACCGAGTACGGATTATGATATTGTTTCTCATTTGGCCACGCAACAAGAAGTTAAAGTGACAGGACAAGCTGATAATAATGGTTGGTATCAGATTATGATTGATAATGAACAGGCATATGTAAGTAATCATTATTTATCAGATACACTTATAGAAACACCACCAGCACCACAAACAGCAGCAGCAAATGCACCGCAAAAACAGAAGACTCCATCTGGGGGAGGAACGATAATGGTTGGCGATTCCCGATTTGTACAGATGCAGACAGCTGTTTCCGGCGGAGGATGTGCATGGGTATGTGAAAATTCAAAGGGGTATGACTGGTTTGTTGAAAAGGCAATTCCAAGAATTGATGCAGCCGTTGGAAAAGGAACGAGGATTGTCATTAATCTTGGAGTGAATGATCCTGGAAATGTAAAAAAATATGCGGAAACAGTAAACGCAAAGGCGGCAGAATGGGTATCTAAGGGTGCCAGTGTATATTATGTATCTGTTAACCCGGTATGGGAGAATCCTTATACCACGGAAGAGCAGGTGACAACTTTTAATAGTACTATGCCATCTTTACTTTCGGGAGTGGGCTGGATTGATACACATAGCTGGCTTATTACGAATGGATATCGCGTAGTCGATGGACTACACTATGATGATCCGACGTATGTTAATATATATAATCTAATAATGGGGAGTATATAATCCACAAAAAAAGAACGGATTATGAATCCGTTCTTTTTTTGTGGATTATTTTTATTCCATTTCGTTTGTTTTGTTTTCTTCGTGGTATTCTTTCTCTGTATTTACACTCCAGATATTTGTTTTATCTGTTATGCCATTTATGATATTTTTAACAGTTTCAAAAGAAGTACACATAGAGTGATCTAAGTTATTATAACGATGCTGTCCGTTTCGACCGACACAATAAAGGTTGTCAATAGAGCTAAGGTAGTCAGTCAATTGATCAATATGCTCATAAGTATCAAAGTAAGCAGGATATGCCTTTTTGACTTTTTCTTCATGGTAGTCGATTACGTCATCTGCAGAATCAATTAAGCCAATTGTCACCATTTCCTGTATTGCCATCTTGGCAAATTCATCCTCAGACATATTCCAATAGGTATCACCTTCGTTAACAAAATATTCAAGACCCACCCAAACGGTATGCTCTAAATCTTTTATCATGTAAGGAGACCAGTTGTTATATATTTGAAAACGTCCCATAGTTACACTTCTATCGTGCACATATACCCAGTCATCAGGAATTATATTACTGATTGTACGCATTTTTGTTTTGTTCTTTAGATTAAGCTTTGGAACAAGAACACCAAGTGTTAAGTAATCACGGTAAGGAAGACCGGCAGCAATTTCAGCCATATCCTGTGGAACATCATTCATGCCCGCAACTAAATCTTTAATTGGCATAGAGGAAATTACATAATCACCATTCATGGTTTCAGTCTTGCCATCGTGTTCAAAGGTTACACCGGTCAAGTGATTATTGGAATCTTTTACCACACCGACAACATGATGATTTTTCAAGATGGTTCCACCAAGTTTGGTGACTTCGTCAGCGGTTACATCCCATAACTGACCAGGACCGAGTTTGGGATATTTAAATTCTTCTATTAGAGAGGTTTCTACTTTACGATTCTTTTTGCCCGGAAGCATTTTACTGAACATGTCCTTTAAAATAGCAACAATAGAAAGCCCTTTTACTCTCTGCGCTCCCCATTCGGGTGATATTTCACTTGGATGTCGTCCCCAGAGATTCTCTGTATAATTTTCAAAGAACATGGAATATAATTTTTTACCAAAACGGTTTATATAAAAATCCTCAAGAGAATTTTCTTTTCTTTTATGGAATACGGATGCCATGTAGCTGAATCCAACCTGCATAGTAGTTAAGAAGCCCATATTCTTTAGTGTTTCAAATTTTAAAGATATTGGATAATCAAAAAATTTGCGTTTGAAAAAAATGCGGGATACGCGGTTACGCATCAGCATAACACGGTCTTCTTTTTCAGGGTCAGGACCTTCGGCTGCATAAGACATCGTGCGGTCTAATTTGATATCATCATAGGAAGGAGCAGACTGAAGTGGGAGCATGTGATTCCACCATTCGTTTACTTCTGGTACTTTTGAGAAAAAACGATGTCCACCCATATCCATGCGGTTTCCTTTATATGTGACAGTTTTTGAAATACCACCCATATTTTCGCTTTCTTCAAATACTACTACTTCAATATCATTTGCTTGTTTTAGAAGTTCATATGCGGCAGTTAATCCAGCTGGACCGGCGCCAATAATTAAAGTTTTTTTCATTTGACAATTTCTTCCTTTCAAAACACTATACATCAAATTTTAGCATAGATTTTTAGGTTTGTCCATTTGACATATAAATAAGAATGTTACCGGTATACACCCAGTACATAGCCGGCAATTGTCCATTTTCGCAGGGATTTTAGTGTAATGGCAGAACCAATGGAATTCACCGGTTCTAAGATAATGGAAGAACCATCTAAAAACCTTCTTATATAGATTTTTCTTTCGTTAATAAAGATGCCGGTTTCTCCGGAGACAGGAGCCCGGTCTTTTCCGATTAATAATATATCATTCTGGCAATATACGGGATTATATGTATTGGTGCGTATTTTTATACCGTATTCAGCTCTGTCACCAATACTGTCTTTATATGCATCTACAGAAAGCATTTGACCGCCAATGGAATCACAGTAATGTCCAGTATTTTGAGCGGTGGATAATGGAAGAAAGACAGGAATAAATTTTTTGGATTCGTATTTTTTTGTAACTGCCAGTGATTTTTCAAACTCGACAAGGTATTTTATCAAATTGCTGGTATGCTGACTTCCGAGCACTTTCATAGAAAGCTCGGTTAATCCTGATAGAGTGTTCATATCGACATTTAATGCATATGCAATTTTAGCAATATTACATAAATGTGGATTATGAATCCGTCCCGATAGTAATTTCTTTAGTGTATCATAGGGTACTCCCGATTCCTCAGATAAACGCATTAAACTCCAATTATGTGAATCTAATTCGGCGGTGATGTTTTTAATAAGTGCACTTGTTATCTGTGTTGGTGATAAAGATTGTTGCATTTTTTGCCTCCTCGGTGCCATGCGTGGCATCATAATTTGTAAAAAAAAGTAAAATCGTTCCATATTAGCCATTTCAAAATCCGGTTACTTTTGATATAATAATTTAGTGTTACAGAAATATTACAAAAATATTACACAGAAGAAAGGTAATAGGGGAAAACGATGAACAACAATGAATTTGAGTTTGATGAATGGGATGAATCAAATCTTAAACAATTACTACACATCCTACAAAACAATAGTGATTTGAAACTGACATTATCCTATAAGGATGAACAGACAATGAGCAGCAGGATAACTAATTTACTTGCAAAGATGGGAGTTCCTGCTAATCTAAAGGGATATGCCTATTTAAGAATGGCAATAACAATTTGCGTAGAGGATCATGATGAATTAGCTGGAATAACCAAAAATTTATATCCTAAAATCGCACATTTTTATGCAACAAGTCCTGAAAAAGTGGAACATGCGATGCGCCATGCTATTACAAAAGCCTGGACATATGAAGATAAGTCTATGCATAAATATCTATTTGGAAGGACGATTGGAAAAAAATCCAAACCAACCAATTCGGCTTTTATTGCGACGTTGATAGATTACTTAACATTAAATAATGTATAAAAGTTCTGTCATAAGGGATTCTATCTTGTTTTGAGAATTTACGCAACTAATTAATGCATTCTTTTCTTATAATTAATCGCATAATATTTTATTTGTTGCCTTTTCACGAAAAAAGTGGTACTGTAATCACTGACAAGACAGGTGCTTTACAGATGACAATTCTGAGAGGAGCAGATATGAAGAAAATATTAAAAGAAATATTTATTGATGGACTTGGTGGAATGGCAAGCGGATTGTTCGCAACTTTGATTATAGGAACAATCATCTGTCAGATAGGATCATTTATTCCGGGAGTGGTTGGAACCTATTTAGTATTAATAGGTAAAGTAGCATCAGCAATCACAGGCGCCGGCATCGGCTGTGGAGCAGCACTTAAATTAAAATCAAGTCCACTTGTTACGATATCAGCAGCATCAGCAGGTATGTGTGGAGCATTTGCTTCCAAAATTATTGGTCAGACTATTTTAGCGGATGGCGTAATGCAGTTAGCAGGACCGGGAGAACCATTAGGCGCGTTTATAGCAGCAATGGTTGCTATATACATAGGCAGACTTGTTTCGGGTAAGACAAAAGTAGATATATTGGTAACACCGTTTGCATGTATTGTATCTGGAAGTGCAGTTGGTCTTTTAGTAGGACCTTCGATTTCCGGCTTTATGACATGGCTTGGTTCGCTCATTAACTGGGGAACAGAGCAGGCACCATTTTTAATGGGTATTGTAGTTGCTGTTTTAATGGGTATTATTTTAACACTTCCGATTAGTTCAGCAGCATTAGGTATTATTTTAGGATTAAGCGGAATTGCAGCTGGTGCAGCGACGGTTGGCTGTTGTGCGAATATGGTAGGCTTTGCAGTTGCATCTTATCGTGAAAATAAAGTAAATGGTCTGCTTGCACAGGGACTTGGTACCAGTATGTTACAGATTGGTAACATTGTTAAGAAGCCAATTATCTGGCTTCCGGCGATTATTACGAGTGCAATTTTAGGACCGGTTTCTACACTTTTATTTGGTATGACTAATAATGCAACAGGATCCGGAATGGGAACGGCAGGACTTGTGGGTCAGATTAATACATTTCAGACTATGGTTGCAGAAGGTGGAACACCGGGACTTGTGGTTGTAAAGATTATTATCATTCAGATTCTGCTTCCGGCAGTACTTGCTCTTGGAATTTCAGAATTTATGAGAAAAAAGAAATGGATTCTTGATGGTGATATGAAACTGGATGTTTAGTTAAAAAGTAAAAGAACAGTGATCATTGATATGTTCACTGTTCTTTTTTTATGTTGTTTTTGAAATATATTTTTGCACGTCTTCTGGCAGGAAAACGAAATGCTGCCGCCACTTTATTGTAAAGATAGTAGCCTATTATGCCAAGTTCTTTTATTAAAAAATTGGTGTTGTGGTATACATTAGTCAAAATGTCATTATCCACATAGGGATAATTTTTTGCATTCTTAACAAATTTTATTAAATCATTGTTCGTCCGTATTTTTTCGTTAAATTCTGTAAAAGCAGTTCCGATTGCATCATGTCTGTGTGCATCTGAACCGGCAAATTGAGGAAGCTTCCATTTTTTAGCAAGTTCTAAAGCTTTTTGATTGGCTTTTGGATGAGCACAGGAATTAAATGTTTCGATAAAATCAAAATGTTCCATCAGCTTGTTGTTTCGTTTGCCGGGACGTGTATGCATGAATGCAAAAAATCCGGTTCCATATGGATGTGCAGGACCTAATATTCCACCTAAGTGATGAACAATTTTTTCAAGATCAGTTACGGTTAAGCCACGCAGCTCAAGGAGCTTACAATTTACTTCATCAGGAAGAATTGCGATAAAATGTCCGGCATCAAGAGTATCATACTCAATTCCTTTTAATACGGTAAATGGCTTGGAGGAGATAAAGCGCTCTTTTAATTCTTCCCATTTCTGGTATCCTTTATAGGAGTTATGGTCGGTAATCAGCATGCCGTCAAACCCGTTTTTAATCAGTTTTTTAATATATTGCTCTAAATTTACTTTTGCGTCAATTGAGCCTTCTTTGGTATGGCAATGCATATCCAGTTTCATGTTGGTTCCTCACTTTTTATCTATCCGTAATATTGTACTATAAAAAGCATTATTTAGAAAGCAGAAAAAAATGGAAGAAAAAATAATTGACAGACAAAATCTTATGTGCTAAACTCGCTTTAAACCGAAGAGGAAGAGCAAGTACTTTTTGTTACGAGAAATCGTTTCTTCCATTACAGAGAGCTGCAGGTGGTGGGATTGCAGTATGGCAGGCAGAGAGGAATGGGCTTCTGAGGGCGAGCCGAACAGTTAGTAAGCGAGCCGGAGAGGATACTCCGTTAAGAACGATGAGCATATGATTGTATGCATTAAGAGGGCGTAGTTTATACTATGTCAAGCAGGGTGGCACCGCAGGAGATGATAAGACTCTTGTCCCAGCAGTAACAGTAGATGGGATGAAGGTCTTTTTTTGTACGTAAAAAAGATGTATCCCAAATAGAATGTGCGCTAAGACGCAGAAAGGAAATTAATATGAACGAAACAAAAATCCCTTACAAAATCTATTTGGAAGAAAACGAGATGCCAAAGCAGTGGTATAATGTGCGTGCTGATATGAAAAATAAACCGGCACCATTATTGAATCCGGGTACGCATAAACCCATGACAAAGGAAGATTTAAAACCGGTATTCTGTGATGATTTAATTGATCAGGAGTTGAATGACACAGATGCTTATATTGATATTCCGGATGAAATCAGAGAATTTTACAAAATGTATCGCCCATCTCCACTGGTAAGAGCATATTGTCTTGAGAAAAAGCTTCAGACTCCGGCAAAAATTTATTATAAATTTGAAGGTAATAATACAAGCGGAAGTCATAAATTAAATTCAGCAATTGCACAGGCATATTATGCTAAGAAGCAGGGACTTAAAGGTGTGACTACAGAAACCGGAGCAGGTCAGTGGGGAACAGCACTTTCCATGGCATGTGCATACTTTGATATGGATTGTCAGGTGTATATGGTTAAAGTTTCTTATGAGCAGAAGCCTTTCCGTAGAGAAGTAATGCGTACGTATGGAGCAAAAGTGACACCATCCCCTTCCATGACTACAGAGGTTGGTAAGCAGATATTGGCAGCACATCCTGGTACAACAGGCAGTCTTGGCTGTGCAATTTCAGAAGCAGTAGAAGCAGCAACCAAGCAGGAAGGTTACCGCTATGTACTTGGAAGCGTATTAAACCAAGTACTACTTCACCAGACCGTTATTGGTCTTGAGACAAAAGCAGCACTTGATAAATATAATATTGTTCCGGATATGATTATTGGATGTGCCGGAGGTGGTTCTAACTTAGGCGGACTTATGTCTCCATTTATGGGTGAAAAGCTTCGTGGAGAAAAGGATTATCAGTTTATTGCTGTAGAACCGGCATCCTGCCCAAGTTTAACAAGAGGAAAATTTGCATATGATTTCTGTGATACCGGAATGGTATGTCCGCTTGCAAAGATGTATACACTTGGAAGTGGATTTATTCCTTCAGCTAATCATGCAGGTGGTCTTCGTTATCATGGCATGAGCCCGATTCTTTCACAATTATATGATGATGGCTTAATGGAAGCACGCAGTGTGGAGCAGACAAGTGTATTTGAAGCAGCAGAAATGTTTGCAAGAACAGAAGGCATTTTACCGGCACCTGAAAGTTCACATGCAATTCGTGTAGCTATTGATGAAGCAATGAAATGCAAAGAAACTGGAGAAGAAAAGACAATCGTATTTGGATTAACCGGTACCGGATATTTTGATATGGTTGCATATGAAAAATATAATAATGGCGAAATGAGTGACTTTATCCCAACAGATGCGGAATTACAGCCGGGATTTGATGCTCTTCCTAAATTCTAGTTTCTACTATATTAAGTAGAATTAAAATAAAAAGTGTTTTCAGAATCGGATACCTGATTTTGGAAGCACTTTTTTTAGGCTTGATTTTTACTACAAAAATGATAATGTATTAGAATACAGAAAAATAAAAAGGAGTGAGGAAAATGAGTGGAAAATCATATGAAATTGATATGTGTAACGGACCGTTATTCAGTAAAGTGCTTAAATTCGCATTTCCACTGATTATATCCGGAATATTACAGCTTCTTTTTAATGCAGCAGATATGATTGTGGCTGGAAGATTTGCAGGCAGTATTGCACTGGCAGCAGTAGGAGCTACCGCTTCATTAATAAATCTATTAATAAATGTATTCATTGGTCTTTCTGTTGGCGCGAATGTAGCAATAGCACATTTCTATGGAGCAAAGAGATATGATGAACTTAGTGATACGCTTCATACTGCTATATCTTTGAGTCTTATTTGTGGTGTCATTTTAAGTGTTATAGGAATTGTTCTTGCATCTCCATTATTAACTATGATGGGAACTCCGGCAGATGTTTTGCCACATTCGGTTAGATATATGCAGATTTATTTTATTGGAATGCCGGTAACGCTTTTATATAATTTTGGCAGTGCCATTTTACGTGCAGTTGGAGACACCAAACGTCCACTTTATTATTTGCTTGTGGCAGGAGCAATTAATGTTATCTTAAATCTTATTTTTGTTATTGTATTTAATATGGGTGTTGCGGGGGTTGCACTTGCAACTATCTTATCGCAGGCGATATCAGCACTTTGTATTGTATGGTGTTTAATGAAAGAAAAGGGTGTCTGTCACTTTGATATAAAGAAGCTTCATATACATAAAGATAAGGCTATAAGAATAGCGCGAATCGGTATGCCGGCAGGTCTACAAGGAGCCATTTTTTCATTATCAAATGTATTGATTCAGTCTTCGGTTAATTCTTTTGGAGCCATTGCGATTGCAGGAAATACAGCAACAGTTAATTTAGAGGGATTTATTTATAATGCGATGAATTCGTTCCATCAGACAGCACTTAGTTTTACGAGTCAAAATATGGGGGCAAATAAGTTAGACAGAGTAAAGAAAATATTATGGATTTGCCTTGGCTGTGTAACGGTAACGGGAATGGTTATGGGATTTAGTGCACTTTATTTTGGAAGACAGCTTTTATCGATATATTCGAGTGACCCAGAAGTAATTGCATTTGGACTGGTTCGTATGACAATTATTTTTTCTACATACTTTTTGTGCGGAACAATGGATGTTATGGCAGGGAGTCTTCGTGGAATGGGATATTCTATTATGCCGACTATTGTTTCACTGCTTGGTGCCTGTGCATTTCGTATTATCTGGATTTTTACGGTATTTACACTATTCAGGACACCGGCGGTTTTGTATTATTCTTATCCGGCATCCTGGACAATTACGTTTGGCGTGCATATGATTTGTTTTGGAATTGTATATCGGAAGTGTTCATCCCGTCTGAAATGATATTTTTAAGGGCTGGATCTGTTATGTAGGGTGCGAAGGTTTCTTTTATATTCTGAATAAATGGTAAAGATACCGGCATATAGGGTATAAATTGTTGCAGATATTTTGGGCTAAAGTTTTCACCACTTAAGTAAGCAGAATATATTAATAGTAAATAGCAGTTTTTCTCTATGAAAGATTTTAATTTTATACTGTGCATAGGATATTCATTCATCATGGTATGAAGATAATGAAAAAGCTTGTTTAGAGTTTCTTCATGGTGTTTTTTTGCTTTGGTGGTATCATTAGAATCCAGGCTGCCAATTGTAAAAAGCGTTTGGCGCATGGTATTACGGTCTTCGGTAATATCCTGTAAGTCATCCGCAAGTTGTAAGAAAAATCCATAAGAGAGATAAAAAATAAAATCTTCCGGTGTTATTTTACTTGGCACATAAAATCGGTCAATTAATACGGAAATTCCTCCTTTATAAGAGGAAATACGGAAAATTTCATCTTCGGTTAATAGAGTCTGTCCCTCGTGTCTTGTCTGGGACAGGCTTTTTTTCTGGGCATCCAGCATAAAGAGAAGTCCGGTTTGGATATCTGATTTTTCTTCTTTTTCATAAAAGTGAGTTACCGAATCAAGCAAATCACACGTTTTCTGATAGTATTTATCCTGGATATCGATAGGTTTTCCAATAATCCGGTCTGCAATCATTTGATTGTAACGTTCTTTTTCTTCAAAGGATAGAGCTGGATTATCAATATAATTGTCCGTATAGGGATAAAGCATACTATATCCCAATATTGCAGGATTCATTGTATGCGGAAGTTCATGAATTTCAGTAAAGACATCATAGACTAAGTAGTTACGGGCAGCTTGTCCGATTTCTTCCATTCCCATTACTTCATCAAAAGCAGAGGCACTTTGAAAAAACTGATAAAACTCATGCTGCATATCGTTTAGAGTCTCAGCAGAAAAAGTATCAGCAATTCCAATAACCGGTTCTTTAAATAATAATGAATTAATAAGTGCGTTCCATCTTTTTCTCCATAGGAATTTTGGAATGCAGGGATTTTTATATGTTTTCAGTAGCTTTTGAAATTTTTGTATATGATGAGATAAAAAATATTCATTTTTACGCTGGTCTTCGGCTGAAACAGGAGTAAGAAAATTTGGGAAAGTATTTATACTTGCCTGCCATTTTTCTAGTATTGTCTGGTAACAGACGGTTTCAATACGTTCTTTTTCAAATATCATAGAGTGTCCAGCTTTCTATTTTTATTGTTTTAGTATACCATTTAAAGGAGGAAATTCAAAACAAATCCTAGATGCGAATGATTTACTCGTTTTACTTGTCAGAAGAAGAATTTTAGAGGATAATAAAAATATCATGTCAGATACGATACAGGAGTGGGAAAATTAAGATGACATTACAACAGATGCGTTACGCCATCACAGTTGCAGAGTGTAAGTCTATGAATCAGGCTTCACAGAGATTGTTTATTTCACAGCCAAGTCTTTCGGCTGCTATACATGAATTAGAAGAAGAACTGGGTATGGAATTGTTTATCCGGTCAAATCGTGGTGTGCTGATTTCGCCGGCAGGTGAAGAATTCTTAGGATATGCAAGACAGATAGTAGAACAGTATGAACTTTTGGAAGATCGATACTTTAACAAGAATTTTAAAAAGAAATTCAGTGTATCTTCTCAGCATTATACCTTTGCAGTAAAAGCATTTGTTGAGACAGTAAAAACGGTCGGTATGGATGAATATGAATTTGCCATTCATGAGACAAGAACACAGGAAATCATTGATGATGTCAGAAATTTCAGAAGTGAAATCGGAGTTTTGTATCTTGATGATTTTAATGAGAAAGTTATGACGAAGCTTTTTAATGATAATAATCTTGAATTTATCGAATTGTTCCCATGCCATACATATGTATATTTGTGGGCGGGACATCCGCTTGCATCGCAGGGGGAGATTAATATGAAGGAATTAGAAGCATATCCCTGTCTTGCGTTTGAACAGCGTGAAGCGAATTCTTTTTTTCTGTCAGAGGAAGTTATGAGTACTTACCAATATAAACAGATTATTAAAGCAAGTGATAGAGCAACATTGTTAAATCTGATGGTTGGGTTAAATGGATATACACTTTGTTCCGGTATTATCTGTGAGGAATTAAATGGTAATGAAT
This sequence comes from uncultured Lachnospiraceae bacterium, assembly GCA_964487395.1. Taxonomy (GTDB): domain Bacteria; phylum Bacillota; class Clostridia; order Lachnospirales; family Lachnospiraceae; genus RGIG8767. The sequence continues at coordinate 41,877 of CAZAQH010000004.1, forward strand.
ATCGAGCGATTCGTTTATCGGAAGGCGGGATTATGCGAATCGGTTATATAAAAAGGAAAGGTGCTTTTGTCAGCAGTCTGGCTCAGACTTTTCTTTTGGAACTGGAAAAATGTAATGTTAATGTTTTATAAGAATTTGTTGAGATTTATGCAGTGCAGCCAGTTATAGGATAAAACTATAACCGGCTGTATTTTTTATGTATTAACACTCTTTCGCTTTTTTTGTCTATACTAAAAACAACTTAAAACAAGTATTCAAATAGCGATGAAGAGGAGAATAAAATTATGAGTAAGAGAGAAGAGAGAAATTTTAAGTTTGAAACATTACAGGTTCATGTAGGACAGGAAACAGCAGATCCGGTAACCGGTTCACGTGCAGTACCGATTTACCAGACATCATCTTATGTATTCAATAATAGTGAACACGCAGCAGCCAGGTTTGGTTTACAGGATGCAGGAAATATTTATGGCAGACTTACGAATCCTACAGCAGATGTATTTGAAAAAAGAATTGCAGCACTTGAAGGTGGCGTTGCAGCACTTGCAGTTGCTTCCGGTGCGGCAGCAGTAAGTTATACATTACAGAACCTTGCAAAAGCAGGAGATCATATTGTAGCAGCTAACAATATATATGGTGGAACATATAATTATCTTGCACACACATTTCCGGATTATGGTGTTAATACTACTTTTGTAAGTCCGTTCAATGAAAAAGAAATAGAAGATGCCATTTTAGATAACACAAAAGCGGTATTTATCGAAACATTAGGAAATCCCAATTCTGATGTAGTAGATATTGAAAAAATAGCAGCTATTGCACATGCTCATAAAATACCATTAGTAGTAGATAATACATTTGCAACACCGTACTTAATCAGACCAATTGAATATGGGGCTGACATTGTGGTTCATTCGGCAACGAAATTTATTGGAGGACACGGAACGACCATTGGAGGTGTGATTGTAGATAGTGGAAAATTTGACTGGGTAGCATCAGGAAAGTTCCCTTCCTTAACAGAACCCAATCCAAGCTATCATGGAATTCGTTTTGCACAGGACGTAGGAGCAGCAGCCTTTGTTACAAAAATTCGTGCTATTTTACTTCGTGACACGGGAGCTACCATTTCGCCATTCCATTCATTCTTGTTTTTACAGGGACTTGAGACATTATCGCTTCGAGTAGAACGTCATGTATCCAATGCCTTGAAAGTTGTGCAATATTTGAATAATCATCCGCAGGTTGAGAAAGTTCATCATCCTTCTGTTGCAGTAGATGCAGAACAAAAAGCACTTTATAAAAAGTATTTACCAAATGGCGGCGGATCCATTTTTACCTTTGATATCAAAGGAGATGCAAAAAAAGCACAGGAGTTTATTGACCACTTAGAACTCTTTTCACTTTTAGCAAATGTGGCAGATGCAAAATCACTTGTTATTCATCCTGCTTCAACTACACATGCACAATTAAGTGAAACAGAATTACAGGCAAGTAAAATCAAACCAAATACTATTCGTCTTTCTATTGGAATCGAAAATATTGATGATATTTTAGAAGATTTAGAAGAAGCATTTAAAGCGGTAAAATAAGGAAAAGATAGGACTTGAAAACAAGTATTCATTGTGATATATTCTAAATAGAACAGTTGTTCGAAAGGAATATATCATGGAGCAGATGTCTTTATTTGATGATAATAGAATACAGTCCGTACCACTTGCCAATAGACTGCGTCCGGAAAAAATGGAAGAATTTGTTGGTCAGGAGCATTTGTTAGGACCTGGAAAGATGCTTCGTCAACTGATTGAGAGAGACCAGATATCTTCCATGATTTTCTGGGGACCGCCGGGAGTAGGCAAGACGACGCTTGCAAGTATTATTGCCGGTCGCACGAAAGCGAATTTTATCAATTTCAGTGCAGTTACAAGTGGGATAAAAGAGATTAAGGATGTCATGAATGAGGCAGAGGAGAATCGCCATATTGGGATTCGCACCGTTCTTTTCATAGACGAAATTCACCGTTTCAACCGTGCACAGCAGGATGCATTTTTACCATATGTAGAAAAAGGAAGTATTGTACTGATTGGTGCTACGACGGAGAATCCTTCTTTTGAAGTGAATGCCGCGTTATTATCAAGATGCAAGGTGTTTGTTTTAAAAAGTCTTACAGAACAGGATATTATCAGACTCTTAGAGCATGCACTGAAAAGTGATAAGGGATTTGGCTATCAGAAGGTTCGGATGAGCGAGCAGCAGATTAAGGCAATTGCAGTTTTTTCCAATGGAGATGCCAGAACGGCACTTAATACACTGGAGATGGCAGTATTAAATGGAGAGATTACGAGTGATGGAATCGTTATCACGAATGAGAGCATGGAACAATGCATCAGCAGGAAATCGCTTCTATATGATAAAAGTGGTGAAGAACATTATAATTTGATTTCTGCATTACACAAATCCATGCGTAACAGTGATCCGGATGCGGCGATTTATTGGATGAATCGGATGCTTAGCGGTGGAGAGAATCCGTTATATATAGCCAGAAGATTAGTCCGTTTTGCAAGTGAAGATATAGGAATGGCAGATTTCAATGCGCTGACAGTAGCAGTAGCAGCCTATCAGGCTTGTCACTTTAATGGAATGCCGGAATGTGATGTGAACCTTACACATGCAGTCACCTATCTTGCTATGGCACCTAAGTCCAATGCCTTATATCGTGCCTGCGAAAGCAGCAAGGCTGATATCAGAGATAAGGAAGCTGAGCCGGTTCCGTTACAGCTTCGCAATGCACCGACCAAGCTAATGGAAGAATTACATTATGGACAGGGCTATCAATATGCACATGATACAGAAGAAAAGCTTACGAAGATGCAGTGTTTACCGGATTCATTAAAAGACAGGGTATATTATGAGCCTACCGAGGAAGGGGCAGAGCAGGAGATAAAAAGACGCTTAGATGCAATCAAAGAATGGAAGAACTAAAATAAAAAGCAGCTACGGAATTACCGTAACTGCTTTTATTTGATGTGTAAATTACATTACAGTTGAATCTGTAACAACATCTTGTGCAGGTACTGCAGTAGATGGTCTTTTGATTTTGTGATAGAAATTTGTTATGGTAAGCTGCATATATGGCATTACATAGATATAAGCAATTCCAAGTGTGATAGAGCCTAACAGCATCCATGGAATAAAGGATAAATATAATACGAATAAATCCATCTTATGTCCATCCATAATAGCTTTACTTTCATTCAATGCTTCGTTGGCACTCATCTGTGGATTTTCAGCCAAAACATAATAAGCCATTGAATAGGAAAGTGTTTTAATTATACCTGGAATGACAAATAACAGTGTCCATAACATTGTAAATAACCATATTAAGAAATAAAGTAATACAACTGGACCAAAGTTCTGGAATCCTTCAAATAACTTACCAACCTGTGGACGCTCGCCATATGTAACATTTAAATATACAACGTAAAGTCCATATGACAATGGTGCTACAACTAAAAAAGTTGCTGCGAGTGAGCCAACAAAAGGAATGAATGCGCCTATCATTGTTGCACCTGTGGCAATTACTACCATTACGAATGCACAAAGAAGTAACATCCATACATTACCTTTTAACTGCTCTTTTGCTTGTTGCTTGATTTCTGCTCTTGTAAACATATAAATCTCCCCTCGAAAAAATTATTTTTTTGCAAATTGATTATATCATTATATTCCATATATGACAAGAAAAGACAAGAATAGATAAAAAATTTCACTCAATTTACTTCTAAATTATATGTAAATTTTTCCTTTACAAGTATTTTCCTATCAGATATTATAGAAACATACCTTTTGTGATTTTGAATATTTTTACACAATATTATTTCACAGGAGGTTTTTTATGTTCTTTTTTAATTCTTGTGGTGTCAAGCCACTCTTAAGAAGTATTTCTTTTATTATTTCTATCATTCTTATTTTTGTTTTTCCATCCTTTATATCATATGCACAGGAAGAAGATTTGGAACAAAATATATCCATTCCACTTTCCGTTACGCAGAATATTACACATTGTCATACCGGTGGAAGTGGTGGCGGAGGTTGCTATGGAAGGTTAAACTCAGGTAGTAAAACAGTTGAAATATCATGTGGTGGAACAATGGTATACAATCCGGCAACGGATTCAACCGGCTGTGATAGATGCGGTGCGGGTTATCATGGCGATCAGAGTGGCAGGGGCTGCTGGACGACTAAAACGGTAAATGAGTCTTATTCTTATTATGATTTAAACTGTGGAAAAAACACAACGGATTCATTAGGTAGTCTTACGCTTACAAAAAGTACAGCAGACTGGACAAAATCACTTGAACTGCTTGCTTCATATGAAAATCTATCTTCTATTCAATTAAATGAAAATCCATATATTTTTAATGGTGTTATAACTGCTGATAATATCATGACTATTTCTGAAAACGGAATTTATACCTTACAATTAAATATTGATGAGAATGCGGATAATTATTCCGGTATGATTTCAATGGATATAAAAAATATTGATGTTACTGCTCCAACACTTCAATCCTATTCACTGACACCAACGGAATGGACAAAAAATGGCGTATCTTTTAAAATTTCCATGATAGCGGATTTACAGCCTGATAATTCCGCGGGCTGTGGACTGCATGAATACCCTTTTTCTTATGATGGAGGACATACGTGGTGTGCAGAGGATAATTATCTGTATACAAGAAATGGGACTTATCAGGTACTTATAAGAGATCAATTGGGAAATATATCTGAAAATGAATTTACCATTAGCCAGATTGATACAGAAGGTCCAAGCATTAGTAACACAGAGTATGATAAGACAAAGAACATTACAGATACAATGTTAAGTGTTTCAGCAAATGATATTATGTCAGATGGAAGAGAAGGAGTTGGACTTCATGAAATTCCTTTTTCATTTGATGGAGGAGTGACATGGACAGAAGAATATCAGTATCCTATCGTGAAAAATGGAACGATTGTAATTGCAATACGTGATAAGCTTGAAAATATAACGCATCATACCATTACTGTTTCTAACATATATGAACCCGAGCCATATGTAGAAAGAGAAAAGGAGATGGAAAATGAGTCAGTTACACCGACGCCGATAGTCACAAAAGTACCGCTACCTACATTGCCATTAAACGAGACAATAGAAAGTACAAAAAGCGAACAGGAAGAGAAGGTTAAGACAGAACATATATATCCAGAAAAAGTAAGATATACGAAACTCGAAAAAAAATCTTCTAACATGCAGACAAATAATTCCAATATACCAAAGTCAAAAAATGTGGCAAAAAAGAAGATTGGAATGAAAGAAATTATTTTTTTGTTTTCAGTAGCAATTGTATGTCTGATAGGTTTCCTGACTTTCTTGTTCTTAAGGTATCGTAGTATTCGTGTATATAATGAAGTAGAAGATGAACAGTTTGAACTTTTGGGGCGTCAATGGATTCGACAAAAAGAAGAACATTACGAAGTAACCATTTCACAGCTTATCTGGGCACAGTGTAATACTACTCATTTTAAATTCAAACCGTCTTGGTTATTTCTGCTATTTCACAAAGAAGATGAAATCTATTTCTTTTTCCCTGAAGAAAAATGTTTATGTTTAAAAGCACAAAAGGAGATGGAAGCTAAAAGTTGATATCTTCCTTATTTCATATTATAATCAAACAATAAAATTGAAACATTCATCAGGAGGCATAAGATAATGAAGTGGGAAGAAAATGTAAGAAAAGTAGTTCCCTATGTTCCGGGAGAACAGCCTAAAAATAAAAATGTGGTTAAACTGAACACAAATGAGTGTCCATATCCACCGTCTCCGTTGGTTCGAGAAGCATTAAAGCACTTTCCATACGAAGAGTTAAGATTATATCCGGATGTGCAGGCCACTGAACTGGTAGAAGAATTAGCAAATACTTATCAGATAAAAAAAGAAAATATCTTCGTTGGAGTTGGTTCGGATGATGTTCTGGCAATGGCATTTTTAACATTTTTTAATTCTAAAAAACCGATTTTATTTCCGGATATTACATATTCTTTTTATGATGTTTGGGCTGAATTATATCGTATTCCATATATCTGTAAGCCTCTTGATGATAATTTTAAGATAAAAAAAGAAGATTATTTTTGCGAAAATGGTGGCATTATTTTAGCAAATCCCAATGCACCGACAGGTGTTGAAGAAAAAATAGAAATGATTGAAGAGATTATTGGGAAAAATCCGGATGTGGTTGTCATGATTGACGAAGCATACGTTGATTTTGGTGCAAAAAGCGTTCTACCACTTATTAATAAATATGATAATCTTCTTGTAATACAGACATTTTCAAAGTCTCGTGCTCTTGCGGGTATACGAATTGGATATGCTATGGGTAATGAAAAGCTGATTAAATATTTAAATGATGTTAAGTTTTCATTCAATTCTTATACTATGAATAGGACGACTGTTGCAGTAGGAGCAGCATGTCTTAGAGATGATGCGTATTTTAGAGACACTGTTAAAAAGGTAATTACGACAAGAGAGCGAGTTAAGGAAGATTTACGACAATTAGGATTCTCTTTTGGGGATTCCAAATCGAATTTTGTTTTTGCAACACATGAAAGCGTACCGGCACGGGATATTTTTGAAGCAGCTAAAAAAGAGAATATTTTCATTCGTCACTTTAATAAGCCAAGAATAGATAACTATCTGCGTATATCCATTGGAACGGATACAGAAATGGATACATTGATTGCATTTTTAAAACGATTTTTGGGAAGATAAAAAGGAAAATAAAAATGGAAGCATATACAGATTTTGCCGGAGTATATGACACATTTATGGACCATACTCCATATAAGGAATGGTGCCAGTATCTGGTTGATGTATTAGAATCATATCATATAAAAAATGACTTGGTGCTTGACATGGGATGTGGTACCGGTACTTTAACGCGCATGCTTGAGCAGGCGGGATATAATATGATTGGCATTGATTCTTCGGATGAAATGTTATCGATTGCCATTCAAAAAAAAGACGAAGATTCTTCAATTTTATATTTACAGCAGGATATGCGTGAGTTTGAATTGTATGGCACGGTAAAGGCGGTAGTGAGTGTATGTGATTCCATTAATTATCTTTTGGAAGATGAGGATGTAGTACAAACCTTCAAACTTGTTAATAATTATCTGGATCCGGACGGAATCTTTATTTTTGATTTTAATACGGTCTACAAATATGAAACGGTAATCGGAGATGCAACCATTGCAGAAAATAGGGATAACTGCAGCTTTATCTGGGAAAATTATTATCATGAAGAAGAACAAATCAATGAATATGATCTGACCATTTTTGTACAGGAAAATGATTTATATAAAAGATTTAATGAAACGCATTATCAGCGTGGATATACACTTGATGAAATGAAAGACTTTGTGGAAAAGGCAGGACTGCTGTTTGTAAATGCAGTGGATGCGGATACCCACCAGGAGATTACAGAAGAAAGCGAAAGAATTTACATTATCGCACAGGAAAAAGGGAAAAAGAATGAATGATTATATTGTAAAAGCAACGGCAGCAGGTGCGCAAATAAGAGCCTTTGCCGCAATCACAAAAGACACAGTAGAAACTGCACGAAGTGCTCACAATTTAAGTCCGGTAGCCTGTGCAGGACTCGGAAGATTACTGACCGGCGGTGCCATGATGGGTGCCATGCTTAAAAATGATGATGATTTGCTTACTTTGCAGGTCTTAGGAGATGGACCAATCGGACAAATCACTGTAACAGCTGATGCAAAAGGAAAAGTAAAAGGATATGTGGTAAATCCCGCTGTTATGTTGCCTCCTAATGAATATGGCAAGCTGGATGTTGGTGGTGCGGTAGGAAATGGTATCTTACGCGTAATCAAAGACATGGGATTAAAAGAGCCATATTCAGGACAGATTGAGTTACAGTCAGGAGAAATTGCAGATGATTTAACTTATTATTTTACGGTATCGGAACAGGTTCCTTCTTCCGTCGGATTAGGTGTACTGATGAATAAGGAAGATGCAACTGTAAAACAGGCAGGAGGATTTATTATACAATTAATGCCTTTTGCAGAGGAAGATACTATTTCAAAATTAGAACAGAATTTATTAAATGTTACTTCCGTTACGTCAATGCTTGAAAAAGGAGATACTCCGGAGGCGATTCTTAACAAAATTTTAGAAGGATTAGATCCTATATTTACGGACACTCTTTCGGTAGAATTTTATTGTAACTGTGAAAAGAAACGTGTGGAAAAAGCCATAATCAGTATTGGAAAAAAAGATATTCAGGAAATGATTGATGATGGGAAGCCGATAGAGGTAAAATGTCATTTTTGTAATAAAAACTATTCTTTTTCAGTCGATGAATTACAACAATTATTAAAGAAAGCAGTGAAAAAATGAGAGATGGTTTTATAAAATGTGCGGCAGCCGGAATTCATATTAAAGTGGCTGATCCGGAATATAATACAGAGCAGATAAAAAAGAAACTGGACGAATGTGTAAAGAATCAGTCAAATGTTATTGTTTTTCCTGAGTTGTGTCTTACTGGGTATACTTGTAATGATTTGTTTTTACAGGGAACCCTGTTGCAGGAAGCCAGACAGCAATTGCAGGTCATAACAGAATATACAAAAGGAATAGAAGCACTTGTTTTTATTGGATTGCCCTTTGAAATGGCAGGTAAATTATACAATGTGGCGGCAGTTATACAGAATGGAAGATTATTAGCATTAATTCCCAAATCCAATATTCCGAATTATGCGGAATTTTATGAAGCCAGATATTTTGAACCGGGTAATAAAAAGCCGGTTATGATATCTTTTTATGGAGATATGGTTCCTTTCGGAACCAATATACTCTTTGAAGCAGATAACCTCAATCATTTTGTAGTGGGATGTGAAATCTGTGAAGATTTATGGTCTCCTGTTAATCCGGGTTCCAATCATGCATTAAACGGAGCCACTATTTTAATTAATTTATCAGCATCGAACGAGACAGTTGGTAAAAACACTTACCGTGATCAACTGGTAACATCAGCGAGTGCAAGACTTATTTGTGGATATGTCTATGCTTCTGCAGGTGAAGGAGAATCCACACAAGATATCGTCTATAGTGGACATCATATGATAGCAGAGAATGGTGTTATGCTTGCAAGTGCCAAACGCTTTATGAATGATACCATTTATGCAGAAATAGATTGTAACAGAATCAGTCATGAAAGAAGAAGAATGTCTACTTTTAAGACACAGCTAGATGACACATACGTTAGAATTCCGTTTACAGTTGCGATAAAAGAGACAAAACTGACACGCACATTCGGATGCGCACCTTTTGTTCCAAGTAATAAAGCTGCCCGTGACGAGCGGTGCCAGGAAATTTTAATGATACAGGCAAGTGGACTAAAAAAACGTTATGAGCATACCGGTTGTAAAACAGCAGTTATTGGAGTATCAGGTGGTCTTGATTCTACATTGGCACTTTTAGTTACAGTGAAGGCGTTTGATATGTTAAAGCTTGACCGCAATAATATTTTGGCGGTTACTATGCCTTGTTTTGGAACGACAGACAGAACATATGATAATGCATGTAAATTAGCAACAACTTTAGGAACTACCTTAAAAGAGATTGATATCAAAGCATCTGTAAAACAGCATTTTGAAGATATAGGTCAGGATGAAACCATTCATGATGTAACATATGAAAATGGACAGGCAAGAGAGAGAACACAAGTCTTAATGGATTTAGCGAATCAGTCAGGTGGACTTGTAATCGGAACTGGAGACATGTCTGAACTTGCGCTTGGATGGGCTACCTATAATGGGGATCATATGTCGATGTATGGTGTCAATGTTGGAGTACCTAAGACATTAGTAAGGTATTTGGTTGAGTATGATGCAAATACATGTGAAGATGAAGTGTTATCGAATATTTTAAAGGATGTACTTGATACACCGGTAAGTCCGGAATTACTGCCACCGGTAGATGGAGTGATTTCACAGAAAACGGAAGATTTGGTAGGACCTTATGAATTACACGATTTCTTCTTATACTATATGTTACGCTGTGGTTTTTCGCCTAAGAAATTATACCGCATTGCAAAAGAAACCTTTAAGGGAAAATATGAAGAAGAGACAATATTAAAATGGTTAAAGATTTTTTATAAAAGATTTTTCTCACAACAATTTAAACGTTCCTGCCTTCCTGATGGACCAAAGGTCGGAAGTGTTGCACTGTCACCAAGAGGGGATTTAAGAATGCCGTCTGATGCTTCAGCCAATATCTGGCTATCAAAGTTAGATAAAATGTAATAATTTTACTAATGGCAATAACAGGACAAAAGCTCATTCATTTTGAATGGGCTTTTGCTTTTTGCGTGTAAATCAATTGACATATATTACATTCAGCCATATAATTTCATGTATAAGGTTTAACGTTAAACCAACAAAACCTACGAGAAAAAAATTAATGCAAAAAGAAAGAAAAATAATATCATTTGGTCAAAAATTTATGATTAGTATGTTGTAAAGGAGACAAGTGCAAATATGAATGAGAGAAATGATGTACAAAATCCAGTTATAGGATTGGATTATCCGGATCCGGATGTGATACGAGTGGATGATACCTATTATATGGTAAGCACAACCATGCATTTTATGCCGGGGTGTGAAATTCTGCGTTCTTATGATTTAATTCATTGGGAACATGCCACCTTTGTATATCATTATTTGGACCATACACCCGCTCAAAAACTTGATGGGAAACAGAATATTTATGGGAAAGGAATGTGGGCGGCATCCCTGCGATATTATAAGGGAATTTTTTATATTTGTTTCGTTGCAAATGATACACACAAGACGTATTTGTATCGCTGCGAAAGTATAAATGGTTTATGGAAGAAAAGTACAATTAATGGCTTTTATCATGATGCTTCTTTATTATTTGATGATGATGACAGTGTATATATTGTATATGGCAATACGGATATTCATTTATTACAGTTAAAAAGTGATTTAAGCGGACCGCTTGAAGGTGGAATTAACAGAGTAATCGTGACTGAAAAGGATAATCTTTATCTTGGTTATGAAGGTTCTCATTTTTACAAAATAAATGGAAGATATTATTTGTTTTTAATCCATTCAATGAAAAATAAATGGAGACGTGTGGAAGCCTGTTTTTCAGCAGAAAGTTTATTGGGAGAATTTACTGGTGGAGATGTTTTAAATGATGATCGTGGTTATTGCAATCAGGGCGTGGCACAAGGTGGAATTGTAGATACTCCGGATGGAAAATGGTATGCGATTCTTTTTCAGGATCATGGGGCAGTAGGCAGAATTCCCATCTTGATTCCGGTGATAATTGATAAAAACAGAGTTGTATTTGGAAAGGAGGGAATTATACCTTCTTATTTTGAAATGCGTAATACACAACCGGCTTATCAATATTTGCCACTGGCAGGAAGTGATGATTTCACAGTGGATGAGAATTTGCCAAAAGATGAAAAAACAGTCAGATATGGCTGCTTTGGTCTTAGCAGCATATGGCAGTTCAATCATGAGCCGGATATTAGTTTAGTTGAAAATGATGCAGTGCAGGGATGGATTGCTATAAAAACAGATAAATTGTGTGAGAATATTATGCAGGCTAAAAATATTTTGACGCAGAAGATGTTTTTTCCGCAATGTAGTGCAGAAGTAACAATTGATGGAAAAGATATGAATAACGGAGATTTTTCCGGTATTTGTGCATTTCAGGGATGTTATGGATTTGTGGGATTATATAAAGAAAATGATAAATATAATATTGTTATGATGAATCGTGAAGCAATTGATGATAGTCTGCAATCTCACGATAATCATTATGAAGGACATATATGGGAAAAAATTCCATGTCACAATACCAAAATGCAATTTTGTATAAAAGTAGATTTTAGAAATATGCGTGATGAAGCAGGATTTTATTATAAGCAGGAAACAAAATGGAAGAAAATAGGACCAACACATCGTCTTTATTTTAAAATGGATCATTTTACAGGCTGTCGTTTCGGATTATTTATTTACAGTACAGAAATGACAGGTGGTAAGACAAAATTCACTCATTTTGTCTATAACAATTAGAAATGGGGTAAGTGTATGATTCGAATTACAGATACAGAAAATGGAAAAGTGAAGGGATTACCGGCAGCAGACCCGCGTATCACAGTATTTAAGGGAATACCGTTTGCAGCTCCGCCGGTAGGAGAAAACAGATGGAGAGCACCCAAGCCCTGTGAAAATTGGGCTGGTGTAAGGGAAGCGTATGAATTTGCTCCAATATCGATGCAGGATACTCCGGGAATAGGAGAAGATATTTATGTCAGAGAATGGCACGTAGATTCAAAGATTCCAATGGATGAAGACTGTCTTTATCTGAATGTATGGACTGGTGCAGACAGCATAGAAGAAAAAAGACCTGTGCTTGTATGGATATTTGGCGGAGCTTTTCAATGGGGCTATCCAGCTGAAATGGAGTTTGATGGAGAGCGTCTTGCACGACGCGGGATAGTAGTAGTGACACTAAATTACCGTTTAAATGTATTTGGTTTTTTGACACATCCGGATTTGACAAGAAAGCAGCCACAAGAACCGGCAAATTTTGGAAACCTTGATCAACAGGCCGGATTGTTATGGGTAATTAGAAATATTCAGAATTTTGGCGGCAATCCTAAAAATATTACACTGGGTGGACAGTCGGCAGGTGGTGGCAGTGTATTGTCGCAGATGACTTGTATGAAAAATGAAGGTCTTTTTCAGAAGGCAATCATTGAAAGTGGAGTGATTCGCAGTCCATATGTGGATAACCCTCTATTAGTTCCCAAAAAATTGAAGGAAGCACAGAAGGAAGGTGTTAACTTTTTGGAGTATCTGGGAGTAAAGACAATAGAGGAAGCAAGAGGATTGGATGCATTGTTTATTCGTGATCAGTATGCTGAATATGTAAAAGAAAATCCGAGAATGACACCAGTCATTGATGGTGTATTTATGATGGAAGATCCGATGAAACTGTTTATGAGTGGTAAGCATCTGAATATCCCTATTATAACAGGAAATACAACAGATGAATTTCCGGATTCTATTATAGCACAGACAGATGAAGAGTTTAAAAACAGAGTAAAAGAATATTTTGGAAATAAGGCAGATACCTTTTTGCAGTTTAAAGAGGCATGGAAAAAGACAGAGCCAGACCAGTATGCAACGATAAATGGATTGGAATGTGTGATAAAGTGTATGCTTTTGCAAAATGAAAAGATGGCAAATCACAGCGACTGTTTCTACTACCGGTTTAATGCCGATATTCCGGGAAAGGATCATCCGGGAACCTTTCACTCTGTAGATTTATGGTTTTTTTTTGAAACACTTGCAAAATGTATAAGACCTTTTAGAGGAGAACATTATGATTTATCCCGTATGATGTGTAACTATTGGGCAGAATTTATCAAAAAAGGAAATCCAAATGGAAATGATGCGGACGGTTTAGCCATGCCACAATGGCAGCCTTATACAGCGAAGAATCCGTGCGAAATGAATTTTACAACAAGAGGACCAAAACCAGAAATAGAAGACGAATCAGAATTCAATAAGTTTCTGATTAAAAAAAAGGAACAAGACTTGAAACTGAGCACAATTTGATGGTAAAGTAAAGGAGGAATACAAAAATGATAAAGTAGGAAATCAAAATGGTTACATTAAAAGAAATTGCAAAGGAATGTAATGTATCTATTACGACGGTATCCAACATTCTAAATGGGAAAAAGAAAATGAGTGAGCAGACCAGACAGATGGTCATGAAGGTTGTAGAGGAAAAAGGATATCAGCCCAATTACATTGCACAGGGACTTCGCAGACAGAAGACACAGACGATAGGGATTATCGCAGAGGATATTGCCCAATTCACAACACCAGGCATGATTGAAAGTATTATGGCATATTGTGAAGACCGTGGATATCGTACAATTGTGCAGAACCTGCGTTTGTATGGAAGATGGCAAGATTCCTGGTATAATCAGGAAAACGAATATCATGAGGCGCTGAAACCTGCTTTATCCAAGTTATATTCAGTAAAGGTTGATGGTATTATTTATTTGGCAGGACATGCCAGAATCATTCAATATTTTTCAGATGAACTGACAATACCGGTTGTTATGGCTTATGCTTACACCAATTCACCCCAAATCCCCTCGGTAGTTATTGACGATACTCAAAGTGCTTATGAAGTGGTTAAGTATTTATTAAGCAAGGGGCATAGAAAAATTGGAGTTGTAGCTGGACGTGTGGATAATATACATACGCAGAAAAGACTTTTGGGTTATCAAAAGGCATTGTACAGCGAAGGCGTTTTATTTGATCCGGCACTGGTTCGCTATGGAGACTGGCAGCGTCCTTCTGGTTATGCCGAGACAGGAGCTTTAGTGAAAGCTGGTGTAACTGCGATTTTCTGTATGGCAGACCGTATGGCTGGCGGTGTATATGATTACCTGGAAGAACAGGGGTTAAAGATAGGAACAGATATTTCGGTAGCAGGTTTTGATAACCAGGATATTGCAGCTTATTTCAGACCAGCCTTGACGACAACGGCATTGCCACTATCAGAAATCGGCAGAAAGTCGGCAAGTCTTTTGCTACATAAAATCGAAGATGGTGAGAATGAGAGTGAAGTTTCAAAAGAGGTAGAAGAATATTATATTCCCTGCAGTTTTATAGAACGGGACTCCGTTACTGAAATTTAATAAGAATTAAAAAACGTATTATTAGGCGTGCCTTTGGGCGTGCCTTTTTTTGTTGCCAAATAAAACTCTGGAGAAGTCTGACATCATTGGTCGAATATTCATTGATTTATATGTTGATATCCGACAAGTCAATGTTATGTAAATAAGTAAAACGATATACATTGTAAAAAACTAACTAAAATACACAAATAATTAGTATAGAATGCACAAAAATATGAAAATAATCCAAATAAAATTGACAAATAGTTTACACAATCTTATAATCCAAATTATAAAGGTTAAACGATAAACCTTTGATATGGGAAAAAAAGATGAAGACATCAATTAATAAGAAAAAATGGTATTCCATAAAACTGTTCTTATATGTTTTACCATTTATTTGCTTAACGCTGGTATTTTGCTATTACCCTCTTTATGGCTGGATTTATGCTTTTTTTGATTACAGACCACCAAGACCATTTTCAGACGCAGAGTTTGTTGGACTGAAATGGTTTCATTCACTGATAGCAAATCCGGTTAAGGTTCAGCAGATTGTTCAGGTCATGAAAAACACCTTTGCTATGAGTGGACTGACAATAGGAACATCCTGGCTGCCAATGCTTTTTGCAGTTTTTTTAAATGAAATCGGAAACAGTAAATTCAGAAAAGTAGTGCAGACGGTTACTACGATTCCTAATTTTATCAGTTGGGTACTTGTATATTCAGTAGCGTTCAGTTTATTTAACAGTACCGGTATGATGAATACACTGCTGTTAAAACTTGGACTGATTAATGAACCTCAGATGTTTTTAAACTCTACAAGTCATATATGGTTTAAACAGTGGCTATGGCTGACGTGGAAGAATCTTGGATGGGCGGCAATCATGTACATAGCAGCAATGTCTGGAATTGATGATGAATTGTTTCAGGCAGCAAAGGTAGATGGAGCTTCCAGAATGCAGATTATCCGATACATAACGATTCTAAGTCTGCTTCCTACCTATTTTGTTTTATTAATGTTAAATGTAGCAAACTTTTTAACAAATGGTATGGAACAGTATTATTGTTTCCAGAATGCCTTTAACAAAGAGACGATTCAGGTTTTGGATTTGTACGTTTATAATCTCGCAATGGGAAGTGGCAGTTATTCTGTATCCGTAGCCCTCAGTATGCTGAAGAGCGTGGTCAGTGTGGTACTTCTGTATATTGTAAATACATTATCCAAGTTGATTCGTGGCGAAAGTTTCATATAAGGCGGAGGGAATAACAATATGAAAACAGGAATTAAAAAACATAGAATGCATGCCAGTGCAGGGGACAGAGTTCTGGTAATCAGTTGTTATGTTATTTTTACTATTTGTGCTATTTTATGCATTTATCCATTTTATTACATCATTATCAATACCATCAGTGCTAACAACTTAAGCGAGAGAGGAGTAATTCTTTTTTTGCCACAGCAGATTCAGTTTAATAATTATGTCAATGTAGCTCATGTTAACGGATTGTTTCAGGCTGCGAAAATATCTGTTTTACGTACGGTGGTTGGTACAATTGCAACCGTTATTGCTTCATCATTTTTGGGTTTTATGTTTACGCAGCAGGATATGTGGCATAGAAAGATATGGTATCGTCTGATTGTTGCAACCATGTATTTCAATGCCGGATTGATTCCATGGTATTTAACTATGAAGAATCTGCATTTGACTAATAATTTCTGGGGGTACATTTTACCGCTTGTTATTTCACCGTTTAATATCATTTTGACAAAGGCATTTGTAGAATCGGTACCCAAAGAACTACAGGAGGCAGCAAAAATTGACGGGGCAGGTATTATGACCATATTTGCAAGGGTTATGATTCCGGTTATCAAACCGATTATGGCGACAGTAGCTATTTTTTCTGCTGTAGCACAGTGGAATGCATTTCAGGATACGCTGCTTTTAGTAACGGATGTAAAGCTTTACCCATTGCAGTTTTTACTTTATCAGTATCTGAATCAGGCAAGTTCGCTATCAAGTCTTGCTAATCAGGGCTCGTCATCTTCACTGGCAATGGCAGTATCGACAAAGGCGACAGCAACCAGTATTCGTATGACGGTAACGGTAATAGTTGTCTTGCCAATTATATTTATTTATCCCATATTCCAGAGATATTTTGTAAAAGGAATTATGGTCGGCGCGGTAAAAGGTTAATTGTAACTTTTTATAGATTAAAGGAGGAAGAAAGAATGAGAAGATGCGGGATTGATTCAGCCAATTGATATCAGTTCCTATCCAAATCTCATGAAATATGAGGAGCAGATTACTTTATATAATGCAGATATGACAGATGACCAGATTACATATGCAATTCCTACGGAAATGAATACAAATGGTCCTTCTGCATATATACCAGATACCGTATTT
>CAZAQH010000005.1:0-25103 GCA_964487395.1 uncultured Lachnospiraceae bacterium
ATGTTATATGAAAGGAAATCAAAATGAATAAGAAAAAATTATTTGGAATGCTCGTAGCACTTGTATTAGTAGCTGCATTAGGAATTGGAGCAACACTTGCTTACTTTACAGATACAACAGAGACATTAACTAACGTTGTTACAATGGGTAAAGTTGGCGGTATCATTGCAGAAAATAATGTAGAAAAAGATAATAATGATGATTATCAGTTTAATGAGGATGTAGTAGAAGAAGAAGGCGTTGAATATGAAGATGTTATGCCAGGTGATTATATTCCTAAGAATCCATCAGTTATCTTAGATACAGATTCAGAAGATGCATATATTCGTGTGAATTTAACTTTTAATTGGGGAAATCTTAATGATACCGATAAAGAAATTCTTGAAACTGCTGTATTAAATGCAATTGATTCTACTAAATGGGTAAAAAATGCAACAGATGGTATGTATTATTATCAGACCAAAATGACTGCACCAGCAGCTAGAACTGACAATTACATCAAGACTTTAACAGCACTTAATGATCCTGCTCAGATTGCTACTTTATTTAACGGATTTAAGATTGATGAAAATCTGATGAATACAGCAGCTGCACAGGAGTTTAAAATCATTCTTACAGCAGATATTATTCAGGCAGATAATGTTAAATTAAATGCTACAGGTGATGCATGGGTAGCAGAAGCAGATGATGCTGCTATTACATTTACAGCTGATGGAGCTACAAAAGCAACAACAGCTCCAGCTACACCAGAAGAATAAAAATATTTTAACGAATAAGAGGATATTACATATTGAGTACTAAATTAATATCTAAAATATTCAATATAATAGGCATAGTAATGATGGTTGCGGTGATTGCCGCAACCATTCCGCTTACTGTGCCTAAAGTATTTGGATATCATATTTATAATGTTTTATCAGGGTCTATGCTTCCAACCTATCCGATTGGTTCGGCAATCTATGTAAAGGATACGGCACCAGAGGATATTGTAGTTGGAGATGTTATTACTTTTTCATTAGGTGAAGCATATGATGTGGTTATGACGCATAGGGTAGTAGACATTGATACGCAGAATGGTGTCTTTATTACCAAGGGTGATGCAAATACAACGAATGATGCAGATGGTGTGCTTTTCTCAAATCTTGTGGGGAAGGCAGTTTTTTGTGTACCCAATTTAGGTGCTCTTTCAGATACAATGCATACAACAGAAGGTATTGTTTGTATCGTAGGAATTTTTATCTTTGCATTGCTGTTATGGGTAATGGCAGAGAAGGGAAAACATGGAAATGCTTTGCAGATGATGATTCGATCTGTTGCATTTTTAGCAATCATATTTGCTGTAGTTAATTTATTTAGAATTGGACTTGATTATAAGGTGGCAGATGATGAATATGCTGCGTTACAGGATCAGGTTATGCCGGATGCCAAACCGGTTGAAGCGACAGAGGCAGATGAGATTTTTGTGCCAAATAAGGATATCGTTGATAGTTTGCCGGAATTAATAGAAGATAATCCGGATACCGTTGGATGGCTTGCTTTTGATAAGATAGATATTAATTATCCGTTGGTACAGGCAGAAGATAATTATTTTTATCTGACACGTACTTTTCAAAAGACAGAGAATAAAGCGGGAGCGATTTTCATGGATGGCGGAAGCCACAGAGATTTACTGGATTTCCATACGCTTATCTACGGTCATAACATGAAGAATGGTTCCATGTTTGGTAAGTTAAAGAAATATTATGAAGAAGAATTTTTTACTGAGAATCAGTTTTTTACAATATATGAAACAGATGGTGCATACCGTTATCAGATTTTTTCAGCACATACTATATCGGATTCAGATGAGATTTATACACTTTGGTATCAGAATGGGGAAGGCTTTGACGACTTTGTGGCACGAATGAAAAAGGATTCCTGGTATGATACGGGAGTAGATGTAACAGCAGGTGACCGTGTCGTAACACTTTCAACCTGTACTGCATCAGATGATAAACGTTTTGTGGTACATGGTAAATTAATTGCACTTGTAAAATATGAATAAATAGAGAAGTGGTTTTCGGACCACTTCTTTTGTGTCTTTTATCCTATTGAAAATCTAAAATATATTTGATACATTTATATAGTAATAACAATCATAAGGCTATCGGCTTAGTCCGGTAGTTCCAACTGTCTCGCACAGAGGCATCCATGGCATTTTCGCCAGAATTTTCAAAAAGCAACAGTTAACTAAATATCAGGTAACGGGAGAATTGCTTTTTGATGGGCAAATTCATTTTTCTCTTTTACAAGTGATTCTTCTGTGATACAATTAAGGAGGAAATAAATGCAAAATAAGAGAATGAAACCGTACAAAGAATTAAACTTGATGGACCGTTTTTTATTTGACAATGTCGTAGAAGATCCAATCATATGCCAAGATGTATTGTCGATATGTTTAGGGACGGAGATACCACGTATTATCAAGACGGAAAAGGAAAAGACACTCGAGGTATCTAGTGTATTACGCGGAATACGACTGGATATTTTTTCATTAGATGAAGAAAATACAGTATACAATGCAGAAATGCAGGCCAGCAATACACACAATCTTTGTAAGAGAAGCCGTTATTATCAGGCTCACTTAGATGTTTCCCTGTTAGAGCCGGGAGAGATTAATTTCAACAAACTTAATGATTCTTATATGGTAATGATTACGTCTTTTGATTTATTTGGTAAGAACAGATACCGTTATACCTTTTCATATCAATGCATGGAAGACCCGGATATTTTATTACAAGATGGAGCAGTCAAGATATTTCTCAACACCAAAGGAACTAACAGCGATGAAGTTAATCCGGAGTTAATCAGTTTTTTGCAATACGTGCAGGATTCATCACAGCTTCCACAACAGGCAGAGGCTAATGAACGTCTTCAAAGAATTCATGCAAAGGTGCTGAAGGTCAAGGAAAATGAAGAACTGGGGGTAAGATATATGCAGGAATGGGAAGAAAGAAGATTAATCGAAATCGAAAGCATGCAGCGTGGTAAAGAGCAGGGCATAAAACTTGGCAAAGAGCAGGGCATTGAATTGGGTAAAGAGCAGGGAATCAAAATATTAATTCAAGATTATTTAGAAGACGGTAAGAATAAAGAACAGATAGTTGCCAAACTGATAAAGCACTACGAATTATCAGAAGAGAAGGCAGTAGAATATTTTATTAAGTATGGACAACAATAATGTAATGGGAAGATATCATGGAAAACGATAAGCTATATTTTACAACTGAAATAGAAAAGACGGCAGTAGAGACGCTGGAGAAGGCAACCTCGGACTGCCTTTCTTTGTGTGTGCTGACAGATACGCATTTTTTTCAGGACGGAACATGGGATGACACAGTAGATAATATTTCTGCAGTGCTTAAAAAGACGAAAGCGGAGAGTATTATTCATTTGGGTGATTTTACAGATGGGAATTTTAGTAAACTGGTGACATCGAATTATGTCAACCAAATGATGAAAGATTTAAAGAGAAATGGAGTGCCGGTATATGTGACACCGGGGAATCATGATGCTAACTTTTTAAAAGGGAATCCCGAGCCATTTTCAAGAGAAGAACAGGTTGCTTTGTTTGAAATGGAAGCACCATATTATTTTAGGGATTTTGATAGGCAAAAAATTCGTTGTCTTTTTCTGTATTCCTATGATATTAAGACACCGGTTCGATATGGCTTTTCTAAGGAAGAACTGGAATGGGTTGAAAATATATTAGAGGAAACACCAGATGGTTATAAGGTTATTATATTTTCACATGAAGCTCCACTTCCATGGCTGGATTTTTGGTCGCATTTGATTCGAAATGGCGACAGGATGATGGAGATTCTGGAATCCTATAATCAAAAAGAAAATAGACATATTCTTGCTTATATCTATGGCCATA
Source organism: uncultured Lachnospiraceae bacterium (assembly GCA_964487395.1). Taxonomy (GTDB): domain Bacteria; phylum Bacillota; class Clostridia; order Lachnospirales; family Lachnospiraceae; genus RGIG8767. The sequence continues at coordinate 3,920 of CAZAQH010000005.1, forward strand.
CCCATTCTGATTTGATTTATATGGATAGTAGTTTTCCAATCATTTCAATTGGCTGTAATAAGTGCGAACAGATTAGTGTGCATCAAATCCCAAAAGGGGCAGTATCTTACAGCAGAGAAAGAAACAGTGTCACGCAGGACCTATGGGATATTGTATTGGTTAATCCGGTAGAAGAAAAACTGGAATTCATCCGATTTGGTGCAGGAGAAAACAGAACCATAGATTGTCATAAGAGAGTCAGTACGTGGAGAGAAAAACGCGAAGAAAAAAGAAAGAACAGAAAGCCAAAGATTTGGGCACATAGGGGTTCATCTTCTTTTGCACCGGAAAATACAATGCCTGCTTTTGCGGTGGCAAAGGATTTATATGTGGATGGTATTACCGTGGATGTACGAATGACTTTGGATAAAGAACTGGTGACAGTTAGGGATGAACAGTTTAAAAAGATAGTAGATGTTTCGGGGCAAGTAGAGGATTACACCTTCGAAGAACTGGAGCAGTTCAATGTAGCAAAAGAAAAGCCGGCATTTGGAAGATTAACTATCCCGACGTTAAAAGAAGCATTATCCCTTTTTAGGGATACAGATTATAGTATTTATATTATGCTTGAGCAGGAAGAGGGGAATACAGTCAAAGAGATAAAAGACAAAGTAATGGAACTTGCAAAATATTTGAACATGGAGCAACAGGTTGTGTTCTCGGTTTCTAGATTTCAGATTCATTATGCAGATGATGAGGAAGATGCGTTATCTGCAAAGGGGCAGGGGGCAGATATTATAATAACCAAACGACCAGGAGTACTGGTTGAGGTATTGTAGGTATATTTGTATGAATTTGATATGTTGTTTCTTACCAAAATATGATAAAGTATAGAGATAAACAATAGGAGAAATTAAAATATGAAGACAAAAGTATTTATAGATGGCAGTGAAGGTACAACAGGACTTAGAATTTTTGAACGTTTTTCTATTCGGGATGATGTAGAACTTTTAAAGATTTCACCGGAACTTAGAAAAGATATTAATGAACGTAAACGTCTGATTAATGAGTCAGATATTACTTTTTTATGCCTTCCGGATGCGGCAGCAATTGAGGCTGTAGACTTGGTGGAAAATGATCATGTGAGAATTTTAGATACATCCACAGCTCATAGAACACAAGAAGGATGGGCTTATGGATTTGCTGAATTGTCTGATGAACATAGAGACGCCATCAAAACAGGCAAAAGGATTGCAGTGCCGGGATGTCATGCAACCGGATTTATTTCTATTGTTTATCCGTTAATTAAGGGAGATATTATTCCGACGCATTATCCTGTATCCGCTTTTTCAATGACAGGATATAGTGGTGGTGGCAAGAAGATGATTGCTGAATATGAAGGAGAAGGACGTTCTAAGTTACTTGACGCACCAAGAGAGTATGCACTTGGTCAGATGCATAAGCATTTACAGGAAATGAAGAAAGTAACCGGAATTAGCAGAATTCCATTATTTTCTCCGATTGTGGCAGATTATTACAGTGGAATGGTGGTTTCAGTGCCATTATACAGTGATTTAATGAATGGAACACAGACAGCTGAATCCGCACATGATTTTTTTAGTAAATATTATGCTAATCAGAAGTTTATCAAAGTTATGCCTTATGGAGAAGAGGCTAAGGAACGCAACTTCTTAAGTGGCAATGCATGTTCCGGATGGGACGGAATGGAGATTTATATTACAGGTAATGATGATAGAATCCTTATTTCTTCACGATTTGATAACCTTGGAAAAGGTGCATCGGGTGCAGCTATTCAGTGTATGAATATTATGCTTGGCTGTGAGGAAGATAAAGGCCTTAATTTATAGGATAATCGGGAAGCGGTATATATAAAAAGAGGGTAAACCAGTTTCCTTTTTGTGTGATTTCCATATTCCCATGATAACGTTCTACGATTTCACGGATGCTTTTTAAACCATATCCATGGTTATTAGCATCCTTTTTTGTGCTTAAAAAGTCAGAAGAGTTGTTTTTTCTTCACATGTATTCTTGATTTCAATTGCCAAAATACCTTTTCCTGTTTTTACATTTAAAACAATTTTTCTGTGTGCTCCATCTATCTTTTCGCATGCTTCCATTGCATTATCCATGAAATTGGAAAAAAGAGCACACACATCGCTTGGTGCAAAAGGTAAAGTATCTTTTAAAGAAATATGATGTTTAAATGAAATGGACAACTCATTTATAAGAGCATATTTTGTGTTTAACACAGCATTTACCGTCGCATCCAAACAGAATGTGCGGATTCCATAAAAAGCCGCATCCTGAGTTAAGGAAGCAAGGTAATCCGATACGTTCTCCGGTGGAAGCGAGGCAAGTGTCTGTAAGTGGTTTGCCATATCGTGACGAAGTCTTCTGATTTCATATTGCTGCTGTTCCATATTTTTGTAGTAATTCTGATTCATTTCAAGTAAATAATGATCTTCTTCTAATTTCTGCTGCTTGGCAAGTACTGTGACAGTCAGGAAAAGTCCGATGATAGAAAATGCAGACAGAATAAGGAGTGCACAATTGGATAAATCCGTATATCTGTTATCGGAAACATAGGGATTTTGCAATAACACCAGTGATAATACAATGCCTAAAGGAGTAGCGGTAAGAAGTAAAACTAGTTTCCAATAGGTGGTGCTTAAATCAAAGTTGCTTTTAGGGGCAATTTTTTTGATAAAGAAAAACAGTAGAATCCAATAAAATAAGCGCGGAAAATTGGAAGAATTACGAAAATAAGAATCAATAAGTGCATTAAAAGATAGAGCCGCACTGCAAATCATAAGGCTTAAGGTCAATTTTTTGAAAAAACTGTCTTTACAGACCCACAAAACAGCAGTAACAAATATAAGCATCGTAGGGGGAAGATTTGCAAGATCACCAATAAAAATAACCATGCCACCAAGTAAAAAACAACCAAGTATCAGATATGCCTTTTTATACCATTCATTACGAAACAAAAGCAGCAGAGACAGAGTTTTATAACAGAAAAAACCGGAAGCCAGCCCGAAAAGAAAAATAAATAACGAAGAAAAAATATCAATCGTTTTCAGAATTATGATGCGTCACTTCCTTCCAACAAAATTTTAGCCAGAGTATTTGTAGCAGTCAGTTTTTGGGAACGGCTGACTGGTAGATTTGTCTCTTTTATACTAATAGTAGAATTCCCGATAAAGGTAACTTTTTTTCCATTTACCAGATAACGCTGGTGAATGCGGACAAAGTAAGAATCCAGTACAGATTCAAGACGGTCAAGCTTATCATAAAAAGAAATTTCGGTATCATCTGTTACAAGGACAACAAGACGTTTATTGCTATACAGATAGAGAATATCATTCTGACGGATCCGGTAGGTGCCATCTGCATTATGAAAGGATAAATACGTTTCCTGCATCGTTTCCATCTTTTCACGTACTCTTTTAATCACTTCCAAAAGTTTTTTCATATCAATAGGTTTTAACAGGTAATCAAGTGCATTAACGCCATATCCATCATATACATAATCAGGATAGCCGGTTAAAAACACCAGAAGAATGTCTTGGTTAAATGAGCGAATTTCTTTTGCTGTTTCAAGACCATCCATTTCAATATCCAGAAAAAGGAGGTCAATTTCACCGGGATGTGCTTTTAACCAATGGACTGCGGTTTTACCACTTGAAAATTCATATACAATTTGTTCTTTTGCAGCATGTTATGTTCCGACGATGTGGGCAGCTATGGATACCTCGATTTCAGAAAGAGAATTTGATTATGTTTACAGGTGCCGCGGGGACGTTTCGATGTTTTCGGAAGAAGAACTTACAAACATGGCAACAGAGTATGGTGTTACCATTAAGGAGTATTTTAAGGCGGATGCCAATGTGCTTGCAATTGATGGAAATCGTCACGTGGAAGAGGGCAGAAAATTCTATAGTGTGTATGAAAAATTAATGCAGGAAGCATGAGTCATATCAGAGTCTGATTTTGAGAGAATAACCGGACAGGATATTCAAGTGGATAAAGGAAGTTACATTGGAATTAGTACGAAGGAAGAGGATGATTTGTGGATTAACAAGAAAGGAACCATCCTGACCAATATGACTACGGGTATGGAACTGCCGGTAAAATGGGGTGGCTTTGCATGTTGTGAAGAATTGACCGGAAATAATCCTTTTTATATTCTTAACGACGAAGATTTTGAAATGATTTGTGCCGAAAATGAAAGTGGCTGGCAGGAAAAACTTTTCATGGTTAAAGTAGAAAATGACAGTTATGCTTTTGGACGGAAGTTTTACGATGAGTTTGTTGACAGATTCCCCCAAGATTGTGCCATTCACAGTAGTTATGACCGTGTTGAAAAGTATTCAACCGAAAAACGTGGAGAAAAATTCTGGATGGACATAGAGGAATTCACCTCTTTATCAATGGCAGACAGCCACAATGCAGACTTTAAGCGGGAATGGCTTTATGTTCCCAAGATAAAGGTAGTGGATAATATTGATTTCCTTACAAATTATGCAGTATTTTTGATGATGTTTATTTTTATCACATTAGTTTGTATAGTAGCAGGGCTAATTATTGCTTATACAAGAAGTATTACCATTGCTTTAAATAATCGTTATGTATTCGAGGATTTAAAGAGACTGGGTGCATCAAATGCGTATTTAAAAAGGGAAATCCGCAGACAGGTTTCCAAAGTGTTTACGATTCCAAGTATTTTGGGGACGAGTACCATGTATCTGCTATTTATATTTATTCTGGTAATGAATGATGGATATGCCAAGATAACACCAACGGAATTCAAGGGATTGGTTGCCTGTTTTATTGTGATAATGGGAATAGGTGCAATTATTTATGCTGTTTATGAGAGTTCGTTGCGGCAGATGAGAAAAATACTACTTTAGCAATTTTTGTGTTGTAACATTTGTTATTATCAACTACAATAAAAAAATCACGAAACATTTTAGAGGATACTAACAAATGATAGAAAAATTAAGAATGAATAAAGATTTGTATAGACGTATTGTAATGATTGCATTTCCGATTGTGGTACAGAATCTGTTAAATGCTGCAGTGAACTCGGCGGATGTTCTGATGCTTAATTTTGTCGGACAGTCCGCACTTTCGGCAGCATCACTTGCCACACAGTACAGCAGTATTATTTTTATGCTGTTTTACGGACTGGGTGCCGGTGTCAGCATGTTGACTGCACAATACTGGGGTAAGGGCGATATTAAGGCAATTGAAAAAGTAGAAGGAATTGCACTGCGTTTTTCCATTTTCTTTGGAATTGCCATTTGTCTGGCAGCACTGTTCATACCGGAATTAATGATGAAGGTATTTACCAATGATACCGAATTAATTGTGCTGGGTGCACAGTATTTGCGTGTGGCTTCGGTTGGATTTTTATTCTGGTGTATAGCCGAGATTTATTTAAGTGTGCTTCGAAGCATCGGAAGAGTCAGTATCAGTACGATTATTGATGCAGTGGCACTATTTGCCAATGTAATATTAAATGCAGTATTTATTTTTGGATTATTAGGAGCACCAAAGCTTGGCATTGTAGGTGTTGCACTTGCAACGACGATATCAAGAGCAATTCAGCTTTTAATGTGCGCAATCGTCTCCGTGTGTTCTAAGAATGTCAAAATTAGAATCAAACCTATTTTTGAGAGTCATCCGGCGTTATTTAAGGATTTCCTGTTTATGTCTGTTCCGGCAATAGGCAATGATGTAATATGGGGATTGGGAATGTCTATGTATGCTGTTATTCTAGGCCATCTTGGTTCTGATGTTGTGGCAGCTAATTCCATTGTTAATGTGGTACGTAATTTAGGCTGTGTCCTTTGTTTTGGTATTGGCAGTGCTACCGGTATTGTGATTGGACAGATTTTAGGTGAAAATAGAATAGAAGATGCCAAAAAAGCAAGTCGTACGTTCCTGCGGTTATCCATAATAGCAGGTGCTTTGGGCGGACTTGTAGTATTTTTAATTACACCGCTTGCGATGGAGTATTCAAAACTGACACCGGAAGCTATGAAGTATTTATCCTTTATGTTAAAAATAAATATTTATTATATTATGGGTACAGCGCTTAATACGACTTTGATTACAGGAATTTTCCGTTCCGGTGGAGATAGTAAATTTGGCTTTATCTGTGATACAATTGACATTTGGGTATATTCCGTTCCACTTGGATTTTTAGCTGCCTTTGTATTTAAATGGCCGGTAGAAGTAGTGTATTTTTTCCTTTGTACCGATGAATTTGTAAAATGGCCTTGGGTTTTTAAAAATTATTTCAGTTATAAATGGGCGAAGAATATAACCAGAGAAAATGTAGATTAGAAGGATAGAACGATGGACAGAGCAGATGATTTGATTTGCAACCAAATAGTAGAAGTATTAAAACAGAATGAATATATGCAGTTTCTTGGCATAGAGATTATGGATATTTCGTTAGGTTATTGCAAAGGAAGAATGAAGGTTAGCGATAAAATAAAGAATCCATATGGAACACTGCATGGAGGAAGTCTTTATTCCATGGCGGATATTATTGGTGGAACAGCTGCCTGCACATATGGAAAATATGTTACAACGGTTTCGGGTAGCATGAATTTCATGCAGCCGGCGGCAGGAACGGAATATGTATATTGTGACGCAAAGGTAGTGCGACAGGGTAATCATTTGGCAGTCTATGATATAGCGATGAGTGATGATGAAGGTCAAATATTAGAAAATGCAAGTTTCACTTTTTTTGTTACAAATAATAATGTAATTTAGTAAGCATTAAAAAGCAGCCCAATAGGCTGCTTTTTTAGAATCCGTATAGGGAAGGTAATTGAATTAATGTTTCGTCTGAAGCATCGAGTTTAAATTTTTCTCTATATTCAGAAGGCGTGATTTCAAGATATTTTTTAAATACTTTATTAAAGTAACTTATATTACTAAAACCAACTGCAGTTGCCAGAGAACCAATACTGCTAATCTGCTCATCATGGCGTTGAATAATTCTGGTAGCAGAAAATATACGAAACTTCATAAGGTATTCAAACGGTGACATATGGAGTACTCGTTTAAAACAACGACAGCATTCACTTTTACTGATATGAATGAAATTGGCAATATCATCTAAGGTAATATTTTCGGAATAATGATTCTCGATATAGAGTAATGCATTTTTGATACGTTCTTCATCATTTACGATGCGTTTTGTCTTGGTATATTTAGGCTGGGTCGAACTAGAGGATATTAGCAAAAGATACCAAATTTTGCAAAGCAAGGCTTTACTTAATAATTCATATCCCCATTTTTTTTCCGTTAAAAGGTCAAGTAATTCTGTAATGCAGTCTAAAATCAAAAAGTCCTTTCCCTGTAGTCTGTCAAATAATTTACATTTTAACTGGCTGTTTTCAACAAGAGGAACTGCATAATTGGCATCCATCAAAGTTTTTCCATAACCAAATAGGAAAGAGGGATGAAAAATGAGGGAGCGAAATTTAGGTTTGTTGCAATTTTCAGTCACTTGTATGGAATGAAGGACGTTCTGGTTAATGAAGACTACTTGTCCCTTTTTTGCAATGATGGATATATTATCAGCTAAGACCTCGACTTCGCCATAATCGACGAAGAGAAGTTCTATTTCATCATGCCAGTGCCAACGAATGGAATGAATATTAATATCTGTAAAATTATATTCGTGAATGGCAACAGGAAATTCCCAGTCACCGTGAAATCTATCAGGTGAAGGGGAAAAAGTTGAAACGGGATTATTGTCTATCAGTTTTTTTTCAGTTGTAGTCTGTTTAGACATTTTTATACCTCTTCTTTTTTCTTATGAGAAGTTTATCATATAAAAAATAAAATTGAAATAGTTTACAATAAGGAAACTGGCGTAAATATCGATGAATAGTCAAAAGGTAGAAAATTTATTAAATTTAAGTCTTGATTCTACAGTAGAAGAAAGAGAAAAATCACAAATTCTTGAGGTGGGTTTTGACAGAGAAGATAGAACATGGGAAGTAATTGTGAAATTTCATGGGGATATTCAAAAGTTAGCGGATGACACTGTAAAAGTGCAGATTCTACTAAATGGTTATGCGATTATAACAATTCCGGAATCTTTGTTAGAATCGCTGTCTAAGGTGGAAGAAATCGAATATATTGAGAAACCTAAAAACCTTATATATGCTGTTTATGAGGCAAAAAGAAATTCCTGCATTATACCACTTACAATAGGAGATAACAGTTTATCAGGGAGAGGGATTCTAGTTGCTGTAATTGATTCCGGTATTGATTATTTTCTGTCAGACTTCCAAAATCAAACGGGAAGTCGAATTCTTTATTTATGGGATCAGACACAAACAGCAGATGCAAAAAAGGGCTGGTATCCACCAACAGGTTTTTCAATAGGGGTAGAATATCGAAAAGAACAAATTGATGAGGCAATATCAACAGGAGATAGAATAAGCGCAAGAGAAATTGTGCCACAAACCGACATTTCAGGGCATGGAACAGCTGTAGCAGGAATTGCAGCCCAAAGCAGCAGTTCACAATTATACAGAGGTATTGCACCGGAAAGTGAACTAATCATTGTAAAACTTGGTATTCCAAGAGAAGAAGGTTTTCCAAGGACAACGGAATTGATGAGAGCAATTAGCTATGTTTTACAAAAAAGTACTGATTTAGAAAGACCGGTTGCCATTAATCTAAGCTTTGGAAATACATATGGTCCTCATGATGGAACATCCCTATTAGAACGGTTTATGGACAATGCCAGTGAAGTCGGTAGAAATGTAATCTGTGTTGGGAGCGGAAATGAAGCAGCTACAGGCGGTCATACATCTTCAAGACTTGAAACAATACAAAACGTTGAACTTGCAGTTGGGGAATTTGAGCAGTCAATCAACGTACAGTTATGGAAGAATTATACAGATGTTTTTAGTATTACACTGATAGCACCAAATGGAGACAGATATGAGGTAAATCAGGGCTTGCCTGGAAGACAGACCTTTCGAGTTCTAAATACGCAGATTCTAATCTATATTGGTATGCCAACACCGTATTCTGTGAATCAGGAGATTTTTTTTGATTTTATCCCGACAGATACTTATATTAATGCGGGAGTGTGGACATTTGTCTTGTCACCTGTAAAGATAGTGAATGGAATTTATCAGATGTACCTGCCAAGTGCGGCGACAAGAAGTGCTGATACACGTTTTTTTACACCAAATCCGGAATTAACCTTAACGATTCCGTCTACATCATCAAAGGTTATTACGGTTGGCGCATATAACTCGTTATTTAATTCTTATGCGGATTTTTCGGGGAGAGGAGCAGAATTTACAAGGGAATCTATCTTGGTTGCCAATCCTGGCGTCAAGCCGGACATAGTAGCTCCCGGCGTAGGTATTCAGGCATCGGTTCCCGGCGGAGGTTATGAGACACTTACAGGAACTTCCTTTGCAACACCGGTGGTTACCGGTTCAGCAGCTCTATTAATGCAGTGGGGAATTAGTAATGGCAATGACAATTACCTATATGGAGAGAAAGTAAAGGCTTATCTGATTAGTGGGGCAAGACCATTGCCGGGCTACAGAGAGTACCCCAATCCTCAGGTGGGGTGGGGAGCCCTTTGTGTGGGGGATAGTCTGCCAGTATGAGACTAAATCATCTAACTGGAAAACTATTTTAATAATCATTGTCAATAAATGGTGAAAGTGCTATAGTGAATTTACAAATCGCAGATGTTCATATTTATATTTCATTCATGGCACTTTCGCCATTTTTTCCATATTTAGAAAAGAAGACACAAAGGAGGATATTGAATGCAACTTGAAGAACAAAAGAAACCAGAATTATATGTGGTAAAAGATCCGGCGGGGAATAGCATTGTAATTGTGAATGATATTATTTTCAAAGGGAAACGACGTATTGATTGGCAAGATGTAGAATCATATGTGAGAAAGTATATTGGGGAATTTTATGAAATCGGCGATACAAAGGATATCGTTTATATTGACAAAGATTTTCCGGATGAGTTCGCAGGGTCAAAAGACACACATAATCTGCGAGGAACAAGTGCAAAAGCCAAAGCGAATACTGCTCAGTGCATTCCACAAATGATTGAAATTGCTTCTAATAAAAAATACAAGGAAAATTTCAATGATAAACATAGGTTGGATGCAAAATATGGATGGTACAGGTATGATACAAGAGTGGGGATTCCAGTGTTCAGTGATATAGGAGAAATTGAGAGATATAATGTTTTCCGAATGGAATTGTTAATTAGGCATTCACATGATGGAAAATTATATTTATATGATGTTGTGAACATAAAAAAAGAAACGAGCAACCCGCTTGAGCAATAACTGTACGGTAACAAACCCATTTCCATTTTTAGAATAGCAAAAGCAGGTTGATTCGTCAAGAGATAATTTGATGAATGTAACCATAGTATAAAATTAACTAAAAATGCAGTTTTTTATACAGTTCCACAAACATGTCTTTTCCTTTGAAAATCAAGAGACCAATCAGCCATAAAAAGCTGAAACCACCGCAAAGCACGTCAAAAATTACAAAGCCTGAGGTGCGCAGGGAAAGTGAGATGGCTGGAAGTAGTCCCAGGAGGCAGGCCATAATGTAGTAAATCATATATTCTGCAACAGGAAGCTTTTGTACTTTGGTGATGATAAACATAGAAATCTGAACCACCAGGAAGACGATTGGCATCACAAAATCAAGACTCCATTCATGCCAGCCGGTACAATAATCCCAAATGATACAAACGATAGGAATGATAATCATTTGCCAAATGCCGTTTTTAAGCAGATTGTGGCGTTTGAAGAAGCCCACAGCCAAAGTAATCCACATGCTTAAGGCACCACCTGCCACGAAAAGTGACCAATATAACTTAGGAGTAAAGATATAATTTACCATGAAGCAGGTCACAACAGCAGCGATACAGGTGAAGGAAAAGAGTTTGAAGAATTTGAATCCTTCGTAGGTTGGTTTCTTTTCAGGGAATTGCTCTGTGATAAATTCTGTCTCAATGCCCAGTCCTTTTAAAATGCGGAAAAAGTTGTGTTCTACGTTTTGATACTGAAAACCGGAAGCAAAGCTTAGCATTAGTGCATCCTGATAGGAGCATATGCTTAACTCTGTTTTGGCAGTACTGGTAAACACCCCAAAATACTTAAGATAAGGCGCATATTCCTTAGGAAGAGAGACACTTCCCAGATTAAAGAAAATAGCCGTCACGTCTTTTTTTGCCATAACAGCACCGATTTGCATTCCGATATTTTTAAGTCCCAGAGGGAAAAAACGGAGAATCGGATTATATTCCATCTTCATAAAATGACTGAAACGTCTTCCGAGTCCCTCTTTCGTCAGTTCTTCACTAAAGTAATCTCTGACTTTTGCTACTACATCTTTAAAATCATATGTATCTTGCGTGAACAGATAGTGAGGTTCAATCCAACCAAAAAAATTTAACATGGAAGAGGATGGGAAATATTTTCTCAGATTTACCGGAATCATTAGTGCAACGGGTTTCTTTAACTGTCGTTTGCTCATTTCTTCATGGAGTGCACATAAAAAGACAGCACTTAAAAATACGGTCATAGAAACTCCGTATTCCTTTGCTTTTGCTAAAACAGTCTGACAGGAGACGAGTCCTTCTGTAATGCTTAGATTACCATAACTTGTTCGGGGACCGGATAACTGTAAGGTCTTTGTTGTCTTTGCAAGTTTTTTTCGGTCACGTTTATAGTATTTGGTGAAACCGTCGGATTCCTGGTCCTGTGCGGTTATATCAGATTCTGTCAAGGTAATGTCTGGTAACTTATCTTTTGGATAGCGCACCAGAAGGTAATTTTTCACCAATTCCTGTAGAAATTGACTGGCACCGGTGCCATCAGTAAGAGCATGGAAAACTTCAAAATTAATACGGTTCTTATAATAAGTCACTTGAAAAAGAAGTGTCTTTTGATCATGTAGATAGAGATTAAGACAAGGTGGTTCATTTTCTTCCTTTACGGAGGGAGTCAGATTGCTTTTTTCCATATAGAACCAAAACATTCCTTTACGTAATACGGATTGAAATAAAGGATATTTTTCAATAGTTGTATCTAAAGCTCTTTGCAGAGAAATACCATCTACCGGCTCAGAGCATTCACAATAAAATCGGAACACTCGGGTATCCCGTTTATTACTGGTGGCTGGAAATATTTTTGCAGCATTATCCAATTTTCTCCAATGATTGTTTCTTAAATTGAACACCGTACTATTCCTCTTTTAAAAATTGATTGATAATCTTAATACTTTCTTCTACATGAAGATATTTGATTCCTAAGCCAAAATAGCCATGGAGTGCATCTTTAATCCGGTGGATATCAACAGGAACACCGGATTCTAATAATCGCCTGCCATATGCTTCTCCTTCATCTCTAAGAGGATCAAACTCGGCAGTAATAATCAGAGTACGTGGCTGCCCGGATAAATCCTTGGCAATTAATGGTGCAAAGTAGGGATTTAGTCTGTCGGCAGGTGTATTTTGATAGAGGTCAAGATACTGACAAAGCTTTTGCCTTGTTAAGAGAAAGTCAGTTCCATTCTCTATAACGGATGAATAAGGAGTTGCCTTGGAATAATCGTTACTTAAGGCTGGGTAAATTAATATCTGTCTCTTAGGCATAAACTCGCCTTTATCTTTTGCCATCAGACACAGGGCAGCAGTTAGATTGCCACCCGCACTATCTCCAATCAGCGTGATGTGTTCTGGATCCGTATTTAAGAGAAAGTGGTTCGTATAGATAGCTTTCGCAACAGCATAACAGTCGTTTAATCCAGCCGGAAAAGGAGATTCCGGTGCCAGACGATATGCTACCGATACTACAGCATGACCGGTACTTTTGGCTAATGTGGAGCAAACGCGGTCATAATTATCAACCGTCTCGGTAATCCATCCGCCACCATGTAAAAATAATAAAACCGGCAAAGCGTTGCCTGACACAATGGCGGAGGGAGAAAGGTCACTACCGGGAAGGTAAATACGGATTGGAACTTCATGCTCATCATTGTATATTTTAGTATCAATGGTCTTGTAAAAAGGCTTCATAGGATCAATGGCCTTAATATTTGCGAATGCTCTTGAGGAGGATACGCGTACGTCACCGTAGGATAATGCCTTTAGTACGGCTTTCATTGCCTTATTTATTGCCATGCCTTGATACCTGTGTTCCACAAATAGTGGAAGTCCTTTACTTGTTATAAATCATAATATTTCTGAAATTCAGCAGGATGAGGAATCTGTTCGATTTCATTACATTCTGCTCTTTTTTTCTGAAGCCATATCTGAATCAGACGTTCGGGGAATACACCACCGGCAGTCAGATAATCATGGTCATTTTCTAATGCGTCCAGTGCCTGTGATAAAGAGCGGGGCAAGGATTGAATCTTTGCTTTTTCTTCATCATTTAAATCATATAAGTTACAGTCAAAAGGTCCCCAGCCGTTAGCAGCGGGATCAATTTTATTTTGAATGCCATCAAGACCTGCCATAAGAATAGCTGCATAAGCATAATAAGGATTACAGGTCGCATCCGGACAACGTAGTTCGAAACGTTTGGATTCCGGCAATTTGGCATAAGCAGGTATTCGGATAACAGCACTTCTGTTTGAAGTGGCATAGCCGATTGTAACGGGCGCTTCATATCCGGGAACCAGACGCTTAAAGGAATTGGTAGAAGGATTGGTAAATGCACATAAGGATGCTACATGCTTTAAAAGTCCTCCAATAAAATAGTGAGCTGTCTGACTCAAACCGGAATAGCCGTCTTTGTCATAAAAAATGGGTTTGCCATCTTTTAAAAGAAGCATATGTACATGCATTCCATTGCCGGCTTCTTTATATATTGGCTTCGGCATGAAGGTTACGGTTTTACCTTCTTCTACGGCAGCATTTTTAACAACATATTTTACAATCATTGTTTTGTCTGCCATATCTACCATATCGCCTAATTCTACTTCGATTTCCATCTGACCGGGACCACCTACTTCGTGGTGGTGATATTTTACTTTAACGCCCCAGTCCTCTAAAAGCATACACATTTTACTGCGCAGATTGTAGTTGATATCCTGAGGGGCAGCAGCATGATAGCCGCCTTTTAATGGTACTTCGTAACCGTTGTTATAGCCGTTATCCAGTGAACTGTTCCACTCAGCTTGGCTGGTATCAAGACTATATGAACTTTTTTGGGGTGATACTGTGTAACTGACATGATCAAGAATATGAAATTCATATTCAGGACCGATTAACATCCTGTCAGCAATTTTTTTCTCCTGCATATAGGAAGTAGCACGCAGGGCAACGTTTCTGGGATACTGGTCGAAAGGTTCATTTTCTGCTTTAATCACGCAAACATCTCCACACATGGTTAAAGTTGGAATAGCGACAAAAGGATCTATAACGGCAGTCTCCGGATTGGGAATAAATACCATATCGCTTTTTTCGATAGGTGCAAATCCGTAGTTGGAGCCGTCAAATCCAATACCATAGGTAAAGGTATCGTCATTAAACCGGTCGATAGGGATGGTGATATGACGCCACCGGCCATTCAGGTCCGTCATTTTGAAGTCAATCATCTTGATGTCCTTTTCCTTGCATAAATTAAGAATCTCAGAGCTTTTTGACATAGTTGTCCCCCTTAGTTATTTTATTTGGCAAAATGCCAGATGTAGATAAATTTAATTCTAACATATTATTTAAGATGATTTCAATTTATTCGCATTTTAGGTTTATTTTATTTGTGAGGGAAATTTTAATTAGAATAATACTGCCGATATTCACGGGGAGCACAGCCTCTGTACTGATGAAATACACGATTGAACGTGGAGATGCTTTTAAAACCAGAGCGATAAGATACTTCCGTCATTGCAAGGCTTGAATCGGATAGTAGAATCTGAGCACGTTTTACCCGCTGTATTGTCAGATATTCAATAAAACTGTAATTGGTAGCCTGCTTAAAAATACGTGAAAAATAATAACTGCTAAAACCAATATAATCCGATACACTGTCTAAGGTAAGAGATTGTTCGCAATTTTCAGCAATATAACTACATGCGAGATTTATTTTTTCGAGAGATTTTTTTGTTCCTGGAAGAGTAGAAAGTGTTTCTTTGAGCATAGTGTCATTTACATAGGAACCAAAATGCATAAACATTTCGTAAAGAGCAATCAGGGCTTCAATACTTTTAAAGGAGTTCTGGCTATCAAGTATTGAAAAAATGTGATGAATATATGGCATCAAAGCCTCAGTAAGCTGCGGAGTGTTATCAAGAGATATGTGATGAAAACTTCGAAAAATATTTAAATAAGGAGCAAAATCAGGTAACTCGTTGAAAAGAGTAGTAGAAAATTGAAGTCCGATTAGATTTTTTTCGTTATTATGAATAGTTTCGTGTAGCTCACCGGGCCATATGCATAAAATATCTCCAGGATGCAGAGAATATTCTTTTTGATTGATTTTTATAACAGGAGAGTTCATAATATTTATATTTTTAGGTAAAGCAATAATTTCAGCATATTTGTGCCAGTGTAATGAAAAATTCACCGGAAAATCATTAGAATGAATGGTATTAATGCTTTGATTAAATTGGAGATTCTCAAAATTACTATTTGTTGTCATTTTATATCCTCTTTATTGCTTAAAATTGATGATTATATTTTTTGAATACGGGAAAAAATAATTAAAACCCCTTAAATTCAGATTATTGTAAGAAAATAGTTATGTCAAGAGCAAAGAAATAAAAACGCAAAATATGAGTAATAGTTGACAAAACATAATTAGTTTAAATGGAAGATTAACGATATAATGTCATCAATTAATACTAACAGGTCACTATATGGAGGATACATATGGAAAATAAAAATCTTGATTATCGAAAAGCAAAATGTAAATTATTTATTGTTGATGAACAGGGAAAACCTATTGCAAAAAAAAGAATACGGGTTGAGCAGACTAATCATGAGTTTTTATTTGGATGTGGAGCATTTGACACCCTTCCATATGTCAATGGAGCAAAGCCGGAGAAACTTCCTTTTTTAAAGGATAGAATTGACAAATGGATGGATGTTTATAATTATGGAACGATTCCGTTTTATTGGGGTGGTTTTGAACCAAAAGAAGGACAGCCTGCAACAGAGAGCAGAATGAACGCGGCTAAATTCTTAAAAGAACATAATGTAAAGGTAAAGGGACATCCTCTGTGTTGGCATACAGCATGTGCAGATTGGTTGATGGAATATGATAATAAAACGATTCTCACAAAGCAGTTAGACAGAATCCACAGAGAGGTAGAAGGATTTAAAGGAACTGTGGATATGTGGGATGTGATAAATGAAGTTGTAATTATGCCTATTTTTGATAAATACGATAATGCTATTACAAGAGTCTGCAAGGATTTGGGAAGAGTTGGAATTATTAAAGAAGTCTTTGGGGCAGCACATGATGCAAATCCCGATGCGATTTTATTATTAAATGATTTTAATACCTCGATATCTTATGAAATATTAATTGATGGTTGCTTAAATGCAGGTGTATCAATCAGCGCAATAGGAATTCAGTCACATCAGCATCAGGGATATTGGGGAGCAGATAAAGTGGAAGAAGTACTGGCTCGCTATGAACATTTTGGCCTTCCGATTCATTTTACGGAGAATACCTTGTTGTCGGGTGAGTTAATTCCGGCCGATATTGAAGATTTAAACGATTTCCACGCAGATGTATGGCCGTCTACACCGGAACTGGAAGAAAGACAGAGACAACAGATGGAAGAAATGTATCGCATTTTGTTTAGCCATCCACAGGTTGAAGCAATAACAGGATGGGATTTTGCTGATGGAGCATGGCTAAATGCACCAAGTGGTGTGATACGAAAAGATAATAGTATTAAACCGGCCTACACCATGTTAAAGGATCTTATTAAAAAAGAGTGGTGGACAGATTATGAAGTATGTACAGATGAACATGGATATGTAGAAGTAGAAGGATTTAAGGGCGAATACATTTTAAAACAGGATGAAAAGAGTGCGCATGTAAAACTTGCTTCAGATACAAAAGAGACGCAGATTGTAATAAAATAACAGAGGATAATATAGTGAACAGTAAAAACATAACAGACATGACAGAAGGAAGCCCTACCAGACATATTTTAAAATTTGCATGGCCTCTTTTAATAGGGAACTTATTTCAGCAGTTATATAATATGGTGGATTCCATTATTGTAGGGAATTTCGTAGGGGCTGATGCATTGGCAGCAGTCGGAACTTGTGGCTCGATGAATTTTTTATTCTTTTCTTTAAGTTCTGGTCTTGCGGTAGGTATTGGAATTATGGTATCTCAATATTTTGGCGCGAAGGAAGAGGAAAAGGTAAGACTTACAATTGCCAATTCATTTTATGTACTTGCACTGGCAGCAGTCATTGTCAGCGTCATGGGCTTTACATTGGCACCACAGCTTTTACGACTATTATCAACACCGGAGAGCATTATAGGGAATTCAATTACCTATTTAAGAACAACATGCGCCGGAATTATCGCAATTGCCCTATATAATGGTGTGGCATCTATTTTAAGAGCATTGGGAGATTCAAAGACACCTTTATACTTTTTAATATTAGCAAGTATTGTGAATGTTATATTAGATTTGTTCTTTGTATTAGCATTGGGCTGGGGTGTGTTTGGTGTTGCACTTGCTACAATCATTTCTCAGGCAATATCAGCAATTACAAGTTTTATCTATGCTTATTGTAAGATTCCGTACTTTCATTTTACGAAAAAATTAATGAAACCGGATAAAGAGATTATGGTTAATTCGGTTAAACTGGGTGTTCCTGTTGCATTACAAAACTCTATGATTGCTATTTCATGTATGGTTTTACAGGGCGTTGTCAACCACTTCGGAGAAACGGTTATGGCAGCATATACGATTACCGGCAGAATAGAACAGATTGTCCAACAGCCATATGGTTCGCTTGGAATGGCACTTACTACATATTCCGGTCAGAATATGGGAGCTAATAAGCTTGATAGGGTAAAAAAAGGATTCAGACAGGCAGTGTTTATGGTACTTGTATTTAGTATTGCGATGATTCCTGTTGCCTATTTATTTGGTGAACAGATTATTGGTTTCTTTGTAAAAGAACCGGATGTAATCGCAATTGGTGCAAAGGCTTTGCGTATCACAAGTTTATGCTATTTTGGACTGGGAATGATTTATGTGCCAAGAGCCGTATTAAATGGATGCGGAGATACCGGTTTTGCAATGCTAAATGGTATTACAGAGGTAATCTGCCGTATTGCATATTCACAGGTGTTTACAAGAATACCTAAAATTGGATTTTGGGGTATCTGGATTACTTCTGGATTTACATGGGTAACAACAGCGGTAGTCTGTGTGATTCGTTATGTGCGTGGAAAATGGAAAACAAAGGCGATTACTAATTCATAGGTTCTTTATTTGTCAATGACAAAATAAAATGATATACTATTCTTGTTTATGAAACGAAAAATTTACAGGATTGGAGATGCCTATGAATCATAATGAATCTTCCGAAGATTATCTTGAGACAATATTATTATTAGGCAGACAATTACCGGTGGTACGTTCGGTAGATATTGCAACAGAACTTGGCTTTAAAAAATCAAGTGTAAGTGTTGCAATGAAAAATCTGCGAGAGAAAAATCATATTACAGTATCGGATGCAGGCTTTATTTCTCTAACTGAATCAGGCAAAGCAATAGCGGAAATGGTATACGAACGCCACTCGCTGTTATCTTCCTGGCTACAGCATTTAGGAGTAGATGAACAGACTGCAACAGAAGATGCCTGCCGTATTGAACACGTAATCAGTAAAGAAAGTTTTGAAGCAATTAAGAACCATGTTGGGAAATAAATCCAACATGGTTTATTTATTGAAAAGTTATTGACATCTAATGAAAGTTAGAATATACTAACCATGAAAAGAAAGAATATCAATCATAGAAAGAAGGGATTAGAATGCCTCTAACAATGGTTAAATCGGGAGAAAAAAATATCATCAGAAAAATTGGTGGTAAGGAAGAAACACGGAGATTTTTAGAAAGCCTTGGTTTCGTAGCAGGTGGAATGGTCACAGTTGTTTCGGAAATTGGCGGCAATTTAATTGTTAATGTAAAAGATTCGCGTGTTGCGATTGGAAAAGATATGGCAAATAAAATTCTTGTATAACAGAAAGGGTGGGAAAAATGACATTAAAAGAAATATCATGTGGTCAAAGCGTAAAAATAAAAAGACTTAATGGCGATGGACCGGTGAAGCGAAGAATTATGGATATGGGAATTACAAAAGGAATAGATGTATTTGTGAGAAAAGTAGCTCCACTTGGAGATCCTATCGAGATTACGGTAAGAGGATATGAATTATCAATAAGAAAAGCAGATGCAGAAATGATTGAAGTGGAATAAAGAATATTTTTTTTGATAAAGGTTAGCAACGACTAACAATAATAAGAATAAACTAATAGATAAAATGAGAAAGGGAGATAACAATGTCAATTAAAATAGCGTTAGCAGGAAATCCTAACTGTGGAAAAACAACATTGTTTAATGCACTGACAGGTGCCAATCAGTTTGTTGGCAACTGGCCCGGTGTTACAGTAGAGAAAAAAGAAGGAAAATTAAAAAAGCAATACAGAAATGGTGAAAATGATGAAATTATTATCATGGATTTACCGGGTATCTATTCATTGTCACCATACACACTTGAAGAGGTAGTGACTAGAAATTATCTGATTACAGAAAGACCGGATGTGATTATTAATATCATTGATGGAACGAATATTGAACGTAATTTATACCTTTCCACACAAATCATGGAACTTGGAATACCTGTTGTAATGGCAGTTAATATGATGGATGTGCTGGCTAAAAGTGGTGAGAAAATCTATATTGATAAATTAAGTGATAAATTAGGCTGCGAGGTTGTTGAAATCTCGGCACTGAAAGAAACAGGAATAGACAAGGCTGTTGCAAAAGCCATTGCACTTGCAAAAAGCAGAAACAGTAAAACAAGTGTACATACTTTTGGCGATTTGGTGGAAAAAACTATTAATGAAATTGGAGATATGCTTGGCAACACTGTTTTAAGTGAACAGAAACGATTCTTTGCAATAAAGTTACTGGAAAAGGATGAAAAAATTAAGGCACAGATGAAATTTGTTCCGGATGTATCAGTTCAAATTGCAGAACTGGAAGAAAAATTTGATGATGATATGGAAAGTATTATTACAAATGAGCGATATGTGTATATTTCTTCTATTATAGGAGAGTGTTGTAAAAAGAATAATAAAAAGAAACTAAATACTTCTGATAAAATTGACCGTATTGTAACAAACAGATGGCTCGCTCTGCCGATTTTTGCAGCGGTTATGTTTCTCGTTTATTTTATATCTGTTACAACGGTAGGAACAGGGGCAACTGATTGGGCAAATGATGGAGTGTTTGGTGAAGGATGGAGCTTGTTTGGACTGCAGATTCCAGGCATTCCGGTAATGATAGAAAATCTGTTAAATGCAATCGGATGTGCTGACTGGCTTTCGGCACTTATTCTGGATGGTATAGTGGCAGGTGTCGGAGCAGTACTTGGATTCGTACCACAGATGCTTGTGTTATTTATTTTCCTTGCGTTCTTAGAGGCGTGTGGATATATGGCAAGAGTTGCATTTATTATGGATCGTGTTTTTAGAAAATTTGGTCTTTCGGGTAAATCATTTATTCCAATGTTAATAGGCAGTGGATGCGGTGTTCCGGGTATTATGGCATCCAGAACGATTGAAAATGACAGAGACCGTAAAATGACAATTATCACGACTACCTTTGTTCCATGTGGTGCAAAGCTTCCAATTATTGCTTTGATTGCAGGGGCATTGTCTCATGGAGCATGGTGGGTTGCACCAAGTGCATATTTTGTAGGCATAGCAGCTATTATTTGTTCGGGAATTATTTTAAAGAAAACAAAAATGTTTGCAGGAGATCCGGCACCGTTTGTTATGGAGCTGCCTGCTTACCACTGGCCTACTTTTGGAAATGTAATGAGAAGTATGTGGGAGCGTGGATGGTCCTTTATTAAAAAAGCAGGAACC